>CAMUNJ010000121.1 GCA_947090235.1 uncultured Bacillota bacterium | reverse complement strand
CGAAGGTTATGTTGTTTAAAATCTTTTTTTCACCATAATTTACAGACAAATCTCGAACAGATAGCAAGATATCACCTTTAAAATTTTCGTTATTTAAAAACAAATCTTCCTGCTTTTCTATATTTTTCAAAAGTTTTGATTTATCCTCTATAATTTTGTTCTGCCTAACTTCTATCGCCTTTCCGCGTTTTGCCATCTTAGCCGCTTTATGTCCAATCGCTCCCTTATCTGGTTTCAATCCGGCTATTCTTGTGCCATTTTTTGTTTTCTCAACCTCTGCCGACCATTTTTGCGTTTGTTTTTTGCTTTCTTCTAAACGATGAATCTCTTTTTTCAATTTTGCATTTTGTTCAAGTTCAAAATTATCTTGATAACATTTGTTTGACCACCAAGAAGAAAAGCCACCTTTTTGTATTTCAATATCATTTTTATTTATCGAAATAACATGATCCACACAATTATCTATAAAATCTCTATCATGAGAAACTACTATAAAACCTTTTTGATTATTTAAAAATCGTCTAACACTTTCTCTGGCATTAAAATCCAAGTGATTAGTTGGCTCATCTATCAAAAGAAAACTATTTTCCTTTGAAAATAATATCGCTAATAAAAGTTTTGTCTGTTCTCCATTAGATAAAGTGCTGTACATTTGATAAATAATATCTTCGTCTAAATCAAGGTCTTTCAAATTTTTTATAATCTTCCACTTTTCACAATCATAAAAATTTTCAAGTAATAAATCGTTTACCAAAATATCTTTATTATCAATCTCATAAGGGAAATAACTAAAAGTAATAGGAGAAGATATTTTACCTCTAAATTCCAATTCACCTAAAAGCAAATTCAATAAGGTTGTCTTCCCTCTTCCATTTCTTCCAATCAAACCAATCTTCCAATCACTATCAAAAGAAAAATTTATATTATTAAAAATATTTTCACTGCTTCTTTCATAACAAAAAGTCAAATTTTCGATTCTAATTTCTGCCATAATTAACCTCCTGAAAAATAAAAAATAAGATGACAAGGAACTATCCTTACCACCTTATACAAAAATTTGACTTATAAGATTTGTTTTGATAACTTCCTTGTTTTGCACAACAAAAAAGAAAGTTAATCACATTTCACTTTATTGTGCTAAAAAATGTTAACAAAACAAATTCTCATTGGCCTCTCCTTTTATATTTTTAGTATATCATATTTAAAATTTATGTCAAGTAAAAATAAATATTTATTGCCTATTTCTTTTTCCAAAAGTTTAGTAAACAAGCATTAAATTCTTGTGGCTTGTCCATATTTGCACAATGTCCTGCACCTTGCAATATTATTTTGGCACATTGTTCGCTTTCTGCCCACTTATCAACAATGTCAATTTCCATAGGAATATCATGCTCACCACAACCCACCAATAACTTGTAATTTCTTTGCTTATTTTCAAACTTGTTGATAAGATTTTGTAATTTTGACAAATACATAAAGGATTTTTTCTTAAATTGAATGTTTAAGTTATAAAATTCTTCTTGTGCTTCACAAGTATAAGCAGATATTTTTTTATTGGCCTTTGCAAACCATTTTATAGAAAAAAACGCTTTCATCATCATTTTCATCTGTTCTTTAGAATTACTTTTTTGACTTTCAATATCAAAATTATTTATATCATATCCACCAAAACATGCAAGCGACAAAATTTTATTTTCATACTTGTTTGCAAAATCCTGTATAAATACTGCCCCTAATGAAACACCAACCAAATGAGCTGCAGGAATATTGTGTTTAAGGAAAATTTGATCTAGCCAATAAGACATTTTTTCAATACTATCACCTTTTCTTGCTTTAATTGATTTGCCATGCCCTAATATATCAACTGCTAGTAAATTGTATTTGCCAGAAAAATATTCAAATTGTTTTTCAAACATTCTGTGATCAACAAATGCTGCATGAAAAAATACTACCCACTCTTTATTGGCAGTGTCGTCTATATAATAAACAATTGGCGAATTTTCAAGATTAAATTCTTTCATTGTGCATCTCCCATTTAAAATATATCATAAAACCTAATAAGTAGTATAATGTTTTGACTATATAATTAAAAATTTCACATAAATTGATTTTATTATCAAACAAGAAGTTTTATTATGATAAAACCTTTTACTAAAATTGTATCAATAATCAACAATTTTTTTAGACTATTGCTTTTAATTATGCAAAAAGTTTTTGATTTTTCGAAAATTAAAAATGGTGCACCCAGAAGGACTCGAACCCTCGATAATCGTTCCGAAGTTGTATAAATACAATATCGGGAGTTCGTGTTTTATGCCGTTTTACACCATTTTTTATCATATCGTAAAGTGCCTAAATCCCTTTATTTATCGAATGTTTAGCAATTTCACTTTAACAAAAAGTATTATACAACATTTTGCCATGAAAACATAGCACAAAACGGCACTTTTGCAAAAATTTTGCATTTTTCTTGCAAAAATTCGTCACAAATAAGCAATTTT
>CAMUNJ010000120.1 GCA_947090235.1 uncultured Bacillota bacterium | reverse complement strand
CCAACAGGAGCACTTGACAGCGGAACAACAGCACAAATTCTTGAAATTTTAAAAGAAATTGCTGACGAAGGCAAACTTGTTATTATGGTTACTCACTCAGAAAAGGTCGCCAAAATATCTTCTCGTATTGTAGAAATTTCTGACGGCAAAATTGTAAGAGATGAGCTAAACAAAAACTACAAAAAGGCCAAAAAGTCTACAAAGCAAATTATTGAAAAAGAAAACAACAAAAATTCTACAAAGCAAAATCTTTCACTTTGGTCAGCTATGCGTTTATCTTTTCACAACATGTGGGCAAGCAAAACAAAAAATTTGCTTATGGCAATTGGAGTTTCTATTTCTATCTTAGCTATGATTGTTATGCTATCCTTTGGCTCTGGACTTACTGACTATATCTCAAACTTGGCAGACGATTATAATAATCCATATTATGTATCAATATCAAAAAAGGCAGAAGACAACTCTGATGACAATATGGGCAGCGGCTCACCAATCAAACCACTCTTTTTTGACATTGTAAATAAAGACGAAAACAACAAAGATGAAGTTGACAGACTTGTTGACGATATCAATACAAAACTCGAAAATCAAGGTAAGGAGTTTCGCATAAATCGTGAAACTAACCTTTCATTTGGTTTTAATATGATGACATTTGGCACAGGCACTTCGTTCTCTTTCCCTGTAAATGAAGATGGAGTTTATGATGAAACTAGTGAAAAAATGGCGTCAAAAGACATTTTCTTTATTTACACCACCCCACCATATTATGATGACACAAAAATGGTTGCAGGTGAAATAAGTGGAATGAATCAAGTTTTACTTTCAAAATCAGCAGTCAAAGCACTTGGCTTTAAAAGTCCAGAAGAGCTTATTGAAGCAAAACCTAAAGTTTGCATCAACATTCCTTCGCTTGGAATAAATACCGCGGACATATCAAATAACGAACTTGAAGGCAACCCTGTTGTTTCAGGTATAATTGATGTAACAAATCTTTTTGAAAACTTTCCTATTATGTATGTAAACTACGAATACATGCAAAAACTTGTAAATTTTGCACAAGAAACTTCAACAAAAGAAATTCCTTTTGCACCAACTTCAATATATATTAAAACTGATGATCCAAAAATAACCGATTTTATCACAACTTATCTTAACGATCTTAAACAATATTCAGGCTCAGTTGAAGATCAATTTGCAGGTATGTTTAACAGCATGCTTTCAACATTCTCAATTGCCTTGGCAGTTATTGCTGGGATTTCACTTTTTGTTGCTGCAATTATGATTTTAGTTGTGCTTTATATGAGCGTAACTGAACGTACTCGTGAAATCGGTGTGCTTAAATCAATAGGAGCAAGAAGAAGGGATATTAAACGAATATTCACATCTGAAAGCTTTCTTATAGGGCTTTTAAGCGGAATTGTTGGAATTATCTTCTCTATGTTTGTAAGTTTGATTTTGATTATAATATTTAACGCAACACTTGGGATTGCACCACTATCTTTTCGTTGGTGGTACTTTGTAGGTGCACTTGCAATAAGTGTGTTTATCTCAATGCTTTCTGGGCTTTACCCTGCTTCAAAAGCCGCAAAACTTGATCCTGTTGAATCACTTCGACACGAATAAAACTGAAAAAATAATAAAGTGGCACGGCCACTTTTTTATTTTTTGTTATTGACAAACCTTTAAGTCTATGTTAAAATTAAATCGAAAAAAGAGGTAAAATATGAAAATTAAATACATGAGAAGTATTTGTCAAGATGAATTAATTAGAGATGGTGTAATTTACATAAAAGCAAATTCAGCACACACATATATTCGCAGAAAATGTATTGCAAATAATGAAATCGTGGTTATTGAAGAAGGCGTAACAAATATAGATAAATACACTTTTAGCAATGTAAGAGGAATAAAAGAAATACATCTTCCAAGCACATTAGAGGAAATTGGTGAAGGTGCTTTTCATAATTGCTGTGATCTTGAAGTTGTGCGTTGCAAATCTCCTATTGTAAAAGTTAAAAAAGAAGCATTTATCTATGATTCAAAACTTAAAGAAATTGATATGTACATGGACATTGCAGGCAATGACATAAAAAACTTGTTTGGATGTTATAGAAAACTTGAAAGACCAATTATAATACCAACATCTTTGCAAAAATACAAACTTGCTAAAGTTTTTAATGGTGCTTTAACAAGAATGGAATACCATAGAGATGAAACAAAATCAAGCAAAACTGAATTTACCACTATCCAAGAAGAACCAGAAACATTAAACTTTGATGAAGAAACAAGACAAGTTTTTTAAATTGAACAATATTGAAATAAAAAAGCAAGGTTAATCCTTGCTTTTTTATTGTTTGATATTCTCTTCTTTTTGTTTGTTTTCTTCGGGAGTTTCTGCTTTTAATTCTTGCATTTGGTCTTCTTTTTCGCCCTTTGCAAGTTCACATTCCGTTGTTTTTATACCAAACGAAACCTTTGTAAACTTGCCAATAACAAACTGAAT
>CAMUNJ010000119.1 GCA_947090235.1 uncultured Bacillota bacterium | reverse complement strand
TTGAATTAAGTTTTTATAGGCAAGTTTACGATATTTTGTAGCATTTTTGTTGTCATTATTATCTTCAAAGATCCAAGTCGCAAAAAGATATAAATTACCTGCAACGATAAAATTCTTTGCTTTTTCGTTGATAATTGCGCCTTGAATATACTTTTTGGCCGATTTATCAAAGCTTGAGTTTACAACATTTTGATAAGCAGCACTTTCAACAACCTTTTTAACAACATTGTTTTCTTCAGCAATGTTTAAGTTTGTGTAGTGGCAATGTGGGCATTCTTGTATAGGCTCATCAACAACACCATTGTCAGAACGAGCGTCTAAATGTTGTTTTACGCCAAAAGCGTGGCGGCTATAAACAATTCTTTGTGTGCTTTGCTTTCCGCAAACAATACATTTCATTTTTACATCTTCAAATTTCATTTTCTTTTCTCCTTAAATTTGATTTATTGGCTTTCCATTTAGGAACGCTTATCCATAAATAACTGTAGTTTTTCTTTTTAACAGTTGTTCAGGGTATAAATTTGCATTATCGACAAGTGTAGGGCTCATATTAACTAATAAATATGAAGATTTTACACTTGAAATAAACTGTCTTATTTTTTCTTTGTTGCCACTCATTATCGCAGTGCAATAATTAGCACCCTTTTCGTTTATTTCATCAAATACATTTTCTTGGTTATAAAATACTTGAATTCCGTTGTTTTTCGCAAACTCTATCATTTCTTCATCAATAACTTCATCTACATACAGCTCATATTGACCAATGCCTAAAAAGATTTTATCTTTTTTGAAATTAAGAGCCTTAAATGAAGATTTATTGCCGACATAGACAAGCAAATCAACATCTACATTTTCTAAATTAACATCAGTTAAATAGATTTCATTAAAGTCAACAGTTTGTTTTAACACATCATTGATAATTTTAATAATAATTTCTAATGTGCCACTTTTTAAATAAGGCTTAATAATAAGGGAGTTGCGTGTTTCCAGACAAACCTTTATTATTTCCAAATAGTTGTTTAGACTAATTCTTTTATCCACTTGCAAACCAATTATACCATAAGGCACCATGTTTTCGGACACTCTACCATAGTCATTTATAAATGGGGAAGAAGTGTTGCCATAATTGTTTAGGGAAGATTGTTTGAAAATCTTTTGCAACAAAGAGATGTTTACATCTTGGCCAGTTTCATAGTTTAATGCGCTGTTCAATATATCTTTGTTAGAAGCAAGACTATCACAAATAGTTTTAAATATATCTTTAATAGACACTTCTTCTTTAGGGCGTAAACTATTTTTACGCATTTCTTGGATTAAATCATCTAACATTATAAACTCCTTTCTTGTATTGTCGATAAGCTGTTGTTAATAGCTTTTTCAATAGTTTTTTCAGTTGCAACAAAACTTACTTTGTGCATATACATATCTTGGTTGCCAGACGTTCTAATTTGTCGCATATTTTTCATAATTTCCATTTGATCTTCTTCTGTAAGCACTTGTTTTTTATCACTTTCTTCGTATTTATATCTTACATCATCGCCAGCTTGTTCAATTATGCCTTTGTGTTTTTGGAAAAGGTATAATAGATAAGATGTATCTTCTCTTAATTCAGCTTTAATACCTTTTAATTTTACAACTTTTCCGTCTCTAACGACAATACTTTGAGAAAGAATAGTATTGAATGCGAGCGCCATTTCTTGTTGTTGATTCTTCAGTTCATCTTCAAGTCTTGGCTCTCGTCTTGCAAAATCGTAAATCTCAATATCTGTGCCATTGTCCGAATAAACATAATACCAATCTTCACCGGCAAGGACTGAAATATCAGTGGCGCGACAACCATAAATTTCTGCAAGCTTTGCATGATCTGTTAAAACAGGGCCCTCTTTGTCGGTATAGTTAACCATTTTCTCTTTATGAGCGGTTTGTTCTATTTCGGTAATGTGTTTAAGAGTAGAATGAGCGATTTTTTCGCCTTTTTTGATAGATATTCTGCGTTCATCTCTATAAAAGGCTACATCTTCATAATTTTCATCAACAGGCAAAATTTCATCTGTTGTTTTGATAATAATGTGGTGTTTACTTTTGTCACGTTCCAACTCGCCAGAGTCTCTATAACCTGTGTATCCTTTTGGTCCTTGTGAAAGTTCTATTTTCTCTCTTTCACTAAATGTTTCTGCAACATTAAGGTCATCACAGCCTTCACCAACCGTTATAATTTTAAGAGTTTGTCTTTGTCTAAGTTCTTCCAAAGCGGCGAGTTGTTGTTTCTTTTGTTGTTCTGTTAGGGTTGTTGAGCGATTTATTTCTGCAGTTCGTTCTGCAACATAAGCGTCAACACTTATACGAGAGTTTTCTATCAGGTCTTTTGAAGCTTCTACAATTCCGTAAGTGGCAATATCTTGGTAAAGACGTCGTTCTTCACCTCTTTTCCCAGTTATAAGGTCGGTTGCTTCAACGTTATCTAAACACAATTTGCTTTCACGCGTCCAAATCCAAGATTGTGTCAACATCTCTGGAACGCCTTGATCATTGATGAGATAGGTCGCAAAAATCCCACCGTCTTT
>CAMUNJ010000118.1 GCA_947090235.1 uncultured Bacillota bacterium | reverse complement strand
TTCTTTTTTTAGCAATTTCATATTGAAATTATTTTCAAATCATGGTATAATAATTTTATGGATAAAAAACTTTCAAAAACAACATATCTATTCAAACAGCAACAATTGCTTTTGGATTATGCTCAAAAATATCTTGGTCTTGAGCCTTTTGCCTCTGCTATGGACAAAGCAGGCCACTATATTTTGCTGTCACTTGAAACTAGAGATAACTTTAAAGTAGACAAAAATTGCGTTGCCTCAATAACTGCTTTTACACTTGGAACACATAAAGATAAAAAAATTGATTTTGTAAAAGTTGGAAATGTTTATTTTTCAAAGGTTTACAATTATCCTATAGAAATTCTAACACTATATTGCAATATAAAATATAAAGGCAATGGAATAGGGAAAATACTTTTGCAGGCTGTTGAAAATTTTGCAATAGAAAATCAAGTTTCTGAAATTATGGTACAATCTATGCTTAATAAAACACAACTAAAAGGCAAAGAATTTCCAAGTCGTAAAGATTTTGATAGTTTTGAAGAATATGAAAAGGCTGTCCGTAATGAACTTCCAATTAGAGATGATAAATATTTTGATAAAAACTACTATTTTTATTATAGCCAAGGTTATTCACCTGCAAAACTTCCACAAATAATCCATGATTCTAAAAACACCATTGCAATGTCTAAAACTTCGCTGAAATATAGACCTCTAACAAAATCAGCATTGAATAAAATTAGAGATTGCAAGCCAACCGACCAACGCTTTGAAATAACAGAATTTCATAGGCAAAATTGTGCTGGGCCAGATTCATCGAATTTTGATAATAAAGAAATTGACCCTAAAAAATTTGATGTACAACCTTTTATATTACAACCTACAGAGGAATCTTATAATTTTATAAAATCAACTTTAAATCAAAATATAGAACAAAATTTTGAAGGATAATAATCTAAAAAACATCGCTTAAATAGCGATGCTTTTTAATCTTTGCTGTCCAATCCTGTATCACCTAATCTTGCATATGCTCCATCAAAATTCAAACCCGACTTACATGCTTGAGAATGTTGATATTGGCGTTTTATATTATAAACCTTACCATCTTTTTTGAAATATGCACCTGTCTGCTTGAATGTAAAAGAAATATTTTTTTCTTTACATTGATTGCGTAAATCCACCACCCAATCATAATCACAAATACGCACATCAATGCCACTTTCCCCACCAGCAATAACCTCTTCTATTTTATCGCATAAAAATGGTCGCAAATCCAATTTCTCTAATAATGGCTCGCAGATGATAAATTTATGTTTAATAGGCAAATCTAAAAAAATTGGCAATCTTTGCTCTGCTCGCCTTTGATTTTCAACCGTACAACCTATATAAACATGTTCCCAACCATCACCCCAATCGTCTGGCTTGCAAAAATCAAATCGGTCAATTCGTTTGGTTATAATAATAAAATGTAAATCTTTACGCCTTCTTATGTAATCCCATGCTTTTAATCGATAATCATCCGCCAAGTCTAAAAAGAAATCACTTGTAAGGCATGCAAACACTACCTCTCCACTTTTAATTTTATATTGACCGTTTCTACCCTTTTGAATAGGAAGGTCAAAATTTTTTGTTACATAAAACATTGCTCCACACTTGTCGAACATAGCATCCTGTCTATAAACATAACAAAACTTGCAACCTTCACTAACCTTACGGCAACCATGCCATAAGTTCCACAATATAGCCATGACGATATTTTAGCACAATAAAATATAATTGTCAAAAAATCTATAATTCACATAGTAAAAGATTGATTAAACCTTAAAAGTCTTATAAAGTTTTTATATCGGATATAATTTATAAATTTAACGAAAAGTAAAAAACATTTATTTAAATATAAAATACTTTCAAATCTTTTTTTACTTTTATACTTAAAAGCAAACTCTTTTGTATAAAAACCTATTTTTTACTTATATTAAAGCATAATTTAAAGAGGTTTTTATGTTGGATTTTGACGAATTTTCTGAAAACTTAAGAAAAAACACGAATTTTGTAAACAAGGATAATTTTGATGAAAAGTTAGATATAATTAAAGAAACTTTAAATCTCGAAAAGCATACTATGATTATGAACGAGGGGTTTTATCAATTAGACGATTTCTATTTTGATTTCGAAAAAGCCGATCTAATTGATTTTTGGAAGTTGGAAAGGAGTTATGGACGAATTAATCAAAAGAGGTGAAATTTATTATGCTGACCTCAGCCCCGTTGTTGGTAGTGAACAAGGGGGTGTGCGTCCTGTGCTTATAATTCAAAATAATGTTGGAAATAAATACTCACCTACTGTTATTGTTTCTGCAATAACAAGCCAACAAAGCAAAACTAAATTACCTACGCATATAGATTTGCCATCAAATCAATACAATCTTCCAAAAGACTCAGTTGCCTTGCTAGAACAAATCCGTACTCTTGACAAAAGGCGACTTAAAGGCAAAGTGACCGAACTTTCTCAAACTAAAATGAAAGAAGTCGATCGTGCTATACTTATATCATTAGGATTTTAATATTTTTTAAAAATACAGTTATGCTAGTTATGCCTATATTTGATGCTA
>CAMUNJ010000117.1 GCA_947090235.1 uncultured Bacillota bacterium | reverse complement strand
AAATATTTCAAAACTTTGAATGTTTGAAATATTTTATGTTATATCAAGTTTAAATATGATTTATTTTAATATTTCAAGTCAATCAATCCAAAAGCACCGTCAGCACGACGATAAAGTACGTTTACTCTTCCAGTTTTTGCATTTAAGAAAACATAAAAACTATGACCTAAACGCTCAATGGCAAATCTAGCATCATCAAGAGTTGTAGGATCAAGGTTGAAAGTTTTCTTTTTGAAGATAGCAGGCAACTCTTCTGGTTCTTCCTCTAAAAATTCAAATGGAACAACTGGGGCTTCTTTTATAGCCTTTCTTGCTTTTTTCTTATCTTTATTTTTGTCTACCATACGAACAATTTGCTTTTCAATTTTTGGCAAAGCAATGTCAATATTGTTATACATATTATCAGAAACAACTTCACTACGGAAAAGTGAGCCTTTAGATGTCAATGTAATTTCCAATTTTTCTTGTTTTGCAACTTTACGGCATACAATGCGTACTTTTACATCCTCGTCAAAATACTTTGATAATTTTTCAATTTTTTCCTTTACAATCTTTTGTAATCTTGCAGATGACTTATATCCATCGCGGTCAATAAATTCAATTTTCATAATTTTTCCTCCTAGATATATAATAGCAAAAAAATTATAAATCTCAAAACAAAAATAAAAAAATAAAACAACTTTTTTAGTTGTTTTATTTCATTTGATAAAATGGTGAATCTGTTGATAAAAGTAAATGTGGATCAATTGCCTCTTGTTGTGTTTTTAAAGTGTTTTTATCTCTTTTATAGCGATAGAAATCCACATGACTACAATCCCAAAAAGCCTCTGCCTTATCTATTTTTAAGCCTATTGGCAAAAATACTTTCAATAATCCATCACATCTTTCAAAAGCCCCTTTTCCCATCTTTTGTAAACTTTGAGGAATATATATTTGCTCAATATTTTCACATTCATAAAAGGCACGCTCTCCAATCTCTTCAAGACCATCTGGGAAACATATGTGTGTCAAATTTTTAAGACCTCTAAAAGCATTCTTACCGATAGATTTCAAAGATTTAGGCAAAACTACAGTTGTTATTTCATCAATCATATCAAGCCTAGTTTGACATGCTAATCTTATAGGCGAATCTTCATTTTGTTTTAACAATTCTTTTTGCTCTTTGATATAATTTGCAAACAAACCATCTGCTATAACTTCAACTCCACTAGAAACTCTAAAAATTCTTCCATTGGTGCTTTGGCGAGTATCTGAAATATGTATCGCCTTCAATGTTTTATCTTTTACTAACATAATTTTCTCCTACAAATCTATTATACATAAAAAGTAGTCATTGTCAATATACCAAATAAAAAACAACAAAAAATTTGTTGTTTTTTATTTGTTTGTAAAACTCAACTTGTTATCTTTAACATCAATAATAATCTCACCTATGTTATTAAGTTGTCCCAAAAGTATTTTTTCTGCAATTTGATCTTCAATTTCCTGTTGAATATATCTACGAAGAGGTCTTGCACCATACTCTAAATTAGATCCCTTTCCAACAACAAATTCAAGAGCATCTTCTGTTATTTTTAAAGATAAATCCTTTTCCTTCAATCTTTTGTTTATATTTGAAATCAAGATCTTACTTATCTTTACAAGGTCATTTTGTTTTAAAGTGTCAAAGATACAAACTACATCAATACGATTTATAAATTCAGGCTTAAACTTACGCTTCAATGCTGTCATATATATCTTTTTGGCATCGAGGTCTTGATTACCCTCACCGCCAAATCCTAAATTTGTATGTTCTTTAACTTCGTTTGCCCCAAGATTGGAAGTCATAATTATTATAGTATTTTTAAAACTAACAGTTCTACCTTGCCCATCAGTCAAACGACCATCATCCAAAATTTGAAGTAAAGCATTGAATATATCAGGATGTGCTTTTTCAATTTCATCAAAAAGTACAACACTGTAAGGCCTGCGTCTAACCTGCTCGGTCAATTGTCCACCATCATCATAACCTACATAACCAGGAGGTGAGCCTATAAGTTTTGAAACGCTATGTCCTTCCATATATTCACTCATATCTATACGGATGATATTGTTTTCATCATCAAACATAGCCTCGGCAATAGCCTTTGAAAGTTCGGTTTTACCAACGCCTGTAGGCCCCATAAAGAGGAAAGAGCCTATTGGTCGTTTACTATCTTGCAAGCCAACTCTTGAACGCCTAATAGCCTTTGCAACTGCATCAACTGCTTCATTTTGCCCAACCACTCGTTTATGCAAAATTTCTTCTAAATGAATAAGTTTTTGCTTTTCACTTTCGGTTATTCTTGTCACAGGAATCCCCGTCCATTTTGCAACAACTTCGGCTATTTCGTTGGCTGCAATTTCGTGTTTTTGATGTTTTGGATTTTTATCTAATTTGGAATTTTCTTTTTTCAAATCATTTTCTAAATTTATAATTTCGCTCTGTAATTTTGCTGCCTTTTCATAATTACGCTGAAGCGAAGCCTCGTCTCTACTTGCAGACAATCCCCTAATTTTTTCTTCAAGTTCTCTAACTTTTTGCGGTTTTACAGTATAGTTGACTTTTGCCTTACTTGATGCCTCATCAATAAGGTCAATTGCTTTAT
>CAMUNJ010000116.1 GCA_947090235.1 uncultured Bacillota bacterium | reverse complement strand
ATAGTTTTGCTTTTGGTGGCTCATATACTTCAAGTCTTGTGAATGTATAAAATTCTGTCAATCTCTCTTTTTTGCTTAAATAAGATTTATAATTGCTCTGCAAAAATTCTTCCTGTGAGAAAAAGATCTGATTATCTGGGGATATAAATACTCCATGTCGTTTAAACAAGTCATTAAAGATTTGTGTTTGTTTTGAAAATTGATTTGTTATGACAATAGCAAAATCTTCACAGGCTTCTTGTATTTTTTCTTTGCTGTTGTCTTGTTTTAATTCTTGCACGAGTTTAGAAATAATAAATTCAAATTCCATTTCTCTTGTCGAAAATGGCTTATACATTTCAAACTTTAAGTTCTCTGCATTGCTCTGTTGACTATTTTCAATCTCTTTAAGTTCATAATCTATATTTTTTTTGTTTAAATATGGTATAAGAAAATCATTAACAATAAAGTCGTCATCAACAATAAATTTATTTACTTTGTTGTAATATTTCCACAATTTATCAAAAATGCAATTTTGAATATCATTAAAGAAAGTAAAACCTACAAAAGAGACTTTGGCAAAGGTCATAAAATATTCTTCCAAACATAATTTGAAAGTTTCTTGGAATGTTTGCTTCTTTTGTTTATTTAATTCTTCCACATAAGATTTGTAAAGTTTAAAGAGTTTATAATTTGAGGAAAGTTGTGTTTGTTCAATTTGAGATAAATCAACTTGCTCATATATATTGTTCATTAAAAGGTTGTTGTATAAATCATACAAAAGACTTTGACTATTTAAAAACGCTTGTTTACATAAATCGTCATCGGGCAAACTTTTAATAGTTTTGTGCAAGATGTATCTCATCTCGCTTTCATAAAGGCAATCCTTTTCTTTTGCTTTTGATTTTATAAAGTTGTATAGTTGGGTATAGTCAATAACATTTTCTTTCTTATCTTTGTTTAATTGATAAGCAAGACTGCGGGTTGCTGTAATAAAAAGTTCGTTAGATTTGTGCTCGATTTTTTCTAACGTTAAATTGTTCAAACTTTTTACTATTACTATATCAACTTTTTCCACGCGTCTATTATAGCACATATTTGTTGTTTTTTGTTGCTTTTTTGTCGGATTTTTATAAAAAAAGGCACAGATTTTCTGTGCCTAATTTTTACATCAAATTGCTTAAACCTAAAAATCTCATATTTGGATATGTTTGTTGATAACTTGTTAAAAGTTCATCAGCAATATAAATATCACATCTTGTTCCATATTGATAAGATTTGTTTAATTCCGTTAAGTCGATTTGAATTTCGGAACGGATAATAATTCTTTCAAGTGCAGGACAATTGTAAACCAAACCGATTTTGTAGTAATCACTTGAAATTTTAAGTTCTGTCAGGCTTGCTGGCAAATCCAATTCAACAAGTGATGTGCAATTGTTGAAAGATCTTTCACCAATAACTTTTACTGTGTCTGGGATTTTGATATATTCCAAACTTGTGCAGCCAAAGAATTGGCAACCGCCAATTTCGACAAGATTGTCTGGCAATTCGACAGTTTTCAAGCTTGTGCAGTGGGCAAAGTTTTCATTTGAAAGTCTTGTGATTTCACTTTCAACTCTTGCATAGACCAAACCATAACAATTTTCAAAAATACACATTCCAAGATTGACTGCATTTTTTGGAAGAACAACGCTTGTAATACTTGTGCACTCTGAAAATGCTAAATATCCAAGAGTTGTCACGCTGTCTGGAATTGTGAGAGATTCCAAAGCTGTGCATTTATAAAATCCTGCTTGTTCTATTTCTATAAGAGAGTTTGGCAAACTTAGTTCAGTCATTGAAGAACAACCAGAAAAAGCATAGTTTTCTATTTTTGTAATTCCATAAGGGATTTCAACTTTTGAAAATTGTTTTCCACTAAAAGCACTTGCACCAATTGTATCTACTTGGAAATCGTTGCCTTCAACAAAGACTTCTTTCTTATCTATATATATAATAGGAAAGGCGTCCTCAATATTTTCAAGTTCTGGCAAAATATTTGATGAGTTATAAATAACATAATCTTCGCCATTCGCAAGTTTGATAGTTATTTCTTTTCCTTTCCATTCAAATTGATTTCTATGATACCAATCATAAAAATCCCAAATGTTTTCAAAGGTTGTTTCTTCTATCTTATATCCACCAAAAGAGTAAGATGTTGGGATTGTGATTTCTTTGTCATTTCCACTATATCCAACAATAGCACCATCATTAAAAGAGAATGGGATAACTGTTCCAACAATTTCTTCTTCAACAGGATCTTCTGGTTGTTCAGGTTTTGGATCCTCTGGTTGCTCTGGCTTTGGATCTTCTGGCTGTTCATTTGGATCTTTTTCTTCTTCTTTATTTATATCATCTGGGGTTTCTGGTGGAGTTTCTGGATCCACCGGAATTTCAATTTCGGGGTCATTTTTATCATCAAGTGGTGTTGCTTTTGGTAAGCAGCACAACAAAATAATACCAGTGCCAAGAATAAGCGCAAAGGCTATGGCACCAAAGGTTATCCAAAATTTTTTCATTGTTATACTTCCTTATTTAAAATTTGAAAAATAAAAAATAAGCAAAATTGCTTATTTGTGACGAATTTTTGCAAGAAAAATGCAAAATTTTTGCAAAA
>CAMUNJ010000115.1 GCA_947090235.1 uncultured Bacillota bacterium | reverse complement strand
AGTTGCACCAACAATAACCGCTCACTGCAATAATATTCGTTGGGACACAAAAACTTTTTTAACAAAAAAAGACATTGTTTCTATGACAACATTCCCACAAGACTACGATTTCAAAACAAACAACATCGACAATGTTGCCTACATTTGTGGAATGAGTGTGCCACCCGTTATGATTAAACGAGTTGCCCAGCGATTAAAACCTTATTTGTTGGAGGCTTGCGATGAGTAGATTACACGATTTAAGACAAGTAAAACGAGAACTAAACGACATTAAAGAACGCTGTTATTATGAATACGATAGAAAATACTCCGACATCTATAACGCTTGTGTGGACCTTGATAATAACTACAACGATATTTATCTTTGTGATTATATACATGAACAAAACTTTGTAAACGAAGATGAAGTTGAAGAATATTTAATTAGGGAAAATTCGGACAGCCTTGCAAGACTGCGCTGCTTTATAGGCGACACTTATGATGACAACTTATATCGCATAGACGGTTATGGAAACCTTGCAAACGTTGATGATGACGATCTCAACTGCCTTTGCGATGAGCTCATAGAACAAATCGAAGATTTTATAGATGAAGAAAAGCAAGAAGTTATGTGAGGTTAAAATGGAAGAAAATTTTGCTATATACTCTCAAAAAGAGATGAAAAAATTTATTAAAGCAATAACCGGGCATAAATATGAATGTTTTTACAAGTTAATATTTGCTTATAGGCTTTCAAGAACTGAACTATTAAATTTGGAATGGAATGACATAAATTTTGATGAAAACACAATTAAAATTTATCCAATCACCTATATACCCAATGAAACAAAAAACAGATATACTTGGGGTTATGATAAGGTTGAAAAATTTAGTAGAACATATCCACTTTTACCACACTTAAAAGATTTGTTAAAAGAAGAATTAAAAAAACAAACGGAAAATTCATTAAATAAAGAAAATTATAATCATAATTTTGCAAATTATGTTTGTCTAAAAGAAAATGGCGAGCGATTGAATGAGAAAACATTAAGTAGAAATGTTAAGTATATTGCAAGAGACAATAACTTGCCTGAACTTGTATTGCCAACTTTAAGAAAAAGTGTGCAAGATTTTTTTATTATGCGTAGCAAAAATTATGATTACTATTGCTGCTGGGAAAGGATTGATATTTTTCAAAGAAAAGAAAATTGTTATCCAAATGTAAACCTTTGCAGAAATCAACGCTTTATAACTGCGCTAAACAATTTGATTGACCAAAACCAAAGAAATGCAGTTAAAGGTGACTTTGAAATGTGAGGTGCACTATGAATAAATTAAGCGAACTTTCAACTGTTATGTTTCAAAATTATCCAGATTGTGTAAACATAAGCCAATTGCAATCAATGCTTGGGATCAAACGAACAAAATCTTATGAGTTGATAAAATCTGGCAAAATTAAAGCTATTAAAATTGGAAAAGACTATAAAATTTCAAAACTTAATGTTATAGCCTTTGTTATCGGAGAAGAACAAATATGATAAATGACTTTATTGGCACAAGTCGCCTTTTTGTTGAAAATGGTTATTATGTGGGAATGATAAATTACAAAGACAAATTTGGAAAATATAAGAAAAAACGCATACAAACAAATCTAAAAGAACGTGGCAATAAAAAAGAAGCTCAAAGCATACTTGACAATGCTGTCGAAGAATTAAGAAACGAACTTGAACAAAACGAATATAAGCCTGTGCCTGAGCAAACCGTAAATACAGATATAAGTTTTATGGATTATGTCGAAAACTATATAAAAAGTAAAGTTAATCAATTAGAGCCAGAAGTTTACACTGGTTATATGACTAACTTTTCTGTAATGAAAGCATTTTTTGGCAATAACCTAAAACTAAAAGATGTGACTTATCATCATATTGAAGATTTTTATAATTTCTTGCGAACAGAAAGAAAAAATAAGAATGTGACAATAAAACATCATGCTGTTATACTTTCGCCAGCTTTGAGAATGGCTTATAGAGATGACTTAATACCTAAAAATCCTTATGAATTTATGCCAAAACTAAAAAGAGAAAAAAGCATAAGAAATTTTTATAGCCCAAGTGAACTTGAAGAATTGTTTAAGGTCACAGATAAATCTTCGTTGGCTTTAATTGTTAGGGTGACAGCTTTTTATGGACTAAGACGAAGTGAAGTTTTAGGTTTGAAATGGAGTGCGTTTGACTTTCAAAATAAAATAATGTCTGTGCAGCATAAAATTATTGTGGATAAGAAAATTGTTTATCAAAAAGATACTTTGAAAACAAAATCAAGCACCAGAAGTTTGCCTTTGTTCCCAGAAATAGAGAAACTTTTATTAGAAAGAAAAGAACAAATTAAGAAAAATCATTATAAGTATGGATTGTCTTACAATCACAAATATGATGATTATGTTTTTGTTGATGATATTGGCAATTTATATTTGCCAGACTATGTCACTCATCGCTTTGCTATTTTAATAAAGCGAAATAAACTAAAACATATTCGATTTCACGATTTAAGACACTCTTGTGCAAGTTTATTGGCAGGTCAAGGCGTTCCTATGAAAAACATACAAGAATGGTTAGGGCACGCCAATTTCAACACAACTGCTGATGTATATTCACATTTGGATTTTTCTACTAAAAAGTTTTCAGCCAATGCAATTGAAAATGCTTTAACAGTAAATGACGAAAA
>CAMUNJ010000114.1 GCA_947090235.1 uncultured Bacillota bacterium | reverse complement strand
CAACGCCTCCGAGTCAATATCCCTCGTGGCTAGTTTATATAATTTTTTGACTTTTCCGCTGTTTTCTTTGTGCATAAAATAATTATATAAAAAACAACAAACTTTTTAAACTTTAATTATTAAAAACATTATCGATACCACTACTTGACGGCATATTTTTTTTGTGCTATCATAATCAAGCGCAAATGGAGAAATACCCAAGAGGTCGAAGGGGCTCCCCTGCTAAGGGAGTAGTACGGGAAACTGTAGCGAGGGTTCAAATCCCTCTTTCTCCGCCAAGTGTGTGAGCGTTTGAACACTAATGAAATTTACTACATTTTTGTAAATGGTGTCGCAGGCATACTCACTAAACGATAGTCAGCAAATGCTGACTATTTTTTATTTAATTGCAAACATAAAAATGAAACTAATTTATTATTTAGTCTTTGGATATAATCGTATGAGAAACACAATTTATTAGCAAGAGATTGTAAAGTATTACTTTGTATATATAACCCATAGTAAATATGATATAATAGAATGGGTGCACATATCATCGCTTTATTATAAATATCTATTTTATTTACTAATTCATTCTCATAAATAATTTTAGATGCTTCTAACAAATCTTTTCTATAAGTATAATAGAATCTTATATCTTTTAAATCTTTTCTTATGTCTGCTATTGATAATTTTTCTTTAATCATTATAACAATTCTCCTTTTGTTAAATTTTGCAAATAATTGCAATGAAAATATTATAACAAAAATTAGCATACACCTATTTATCTTTCTCCTTTCGTTGCCCTTATCGTTGCATAGTTTGTTCGCAGATGTAAACGGAAAAAATTATCGCTTAAACAATTTAATAAAGATTTTATAAGTCAGGTAGAAATATCTGACTTTTTTTCTTGCCTATCTTAAAGACAATATTTTTTTCTTTTTCGTTGACATCTGCATCTATATGGAAAGATAAAACAAATACAAACTATGCCTTCGTTGGTCTGCCGAAAGGCGAAATCTAAATAGGAGGTTAAAAAATATGGTTGAAAGAAAAGATGAAATTCAAGATACAAGAAACTATTATCTCAAAGAATTTCAGTACTTTGATGGTGAATGTGATATCACCTTCAACATTGTTGACATCAACTTTGAAAACAGAACTATAAAAGTTGCCGTTACAAATCGTGGAAAAATCAGCGTTATTGAATACGACTTAATCCAAGATAAAAATGGCGACTTTTATTTTACCTATGGTTGTATGTTCGACAAAATCGAAGTCAATGACTTTGAAACAATTTCAGAATAAAAAAGGAGTAAAAAATGACAAATCAAATTAACATCGTTATCGGATCTTGGGGCTCATACAATGCCTGTAACGAAAAGTCTTTAGGCTCTGAATGGCTTAACCTATCAGACTTTGAAACTTGGGAAGAAATTGAGCAAGAACTTAAAAAACAAGGCTTTGACCTTAAAGGAATTGATGAAGAATTGTTTATACAAGATATTGAAGGTATAAACGATGAGTCAAATAATTGGGACTTTACACATCCTAAAAAACTCTTTGAAACATTAAAAGAAAGTGGCGTTTTAGATGATGACTATCAATTAGAAGTTATGCAGGCTTATCTTGAATGTAGGTCTTTATCAGACTTTGAAGAATTAGTCGAACAAAACGGCAGTAATTGGAACGATGACATCTATTTATATAAAGGATATGATTGGTATGACTTCGGAAAAGAAAATTATGATGCTTGTGGCTATAAAGTACCAGAACAATTAGAACAATTTATTGATTTTGAAGCCTATGGAAAATACTTGGGTGATTATTATGCCCATGAATACAGCGAAGGCATAATTGAAATTTGTGCATAAAAAGGAGTAAAAAATATGAACACAACAATAGAAGAAAGAAAACAAAAAACATTAGAATATTTGAAAAAGTTGAACATTTGCAAGTCATATATAACAGACTTTGAAAAAGACAATACGGTCTGTTATTTTGAACACTTTGCCGGCTTTTGGGCTTGGCAAGATGAAGAACTAACTAAAAAGATTAAAGAAGTTGAAAACAAATATAATTGCACAGTCTATGCAGTTACACACGAATTTACAGACTTTGGCGAAATGTATGATTTATTACTTGTAACCGATTACAAAGAAGAATGGGATAACCTTCTCTATAAAGGTATTGAAAAAGGCTCATACGCATTTGCATACTGCTGGAACAAAGATGATAATTGGTGCAGCGAACTTGGGACAATATTAGTACAAAGCGAATTTGGTGGAATTAGGAGGATTGGTTAATATGGAACAAAAAAAGAATATTGTATATATGGTACAACTTGATTGGTCAAATGATGATGATCAAGGCATCTTAACATACTTATATGATACTAAAGAAAAAGCAAGACAAAAATTTGATGAAATTATAAATGAAGATAAAAACTCAAGCGACTTATGGTCAAAAGATGCTTTCGATGAAAATGGTTATCTTAATGAAGAAGATTATGAACTCGAAACAAATATAGATGATGAAAATGCTATTGAACTTTATTGGGAATTAAAGTGCAATGGCAATTTTTATCTACACAACTTTTTAGAACTTAGAATTATGGAGGTGCAATAATGAGAAATACGAAAGAAATTCAAACTATACTATCTGCTATTTACTGCATCAACTTATCAAAAAGAGATAAACGAGATAAAAACATAGAACTATTATGTGG
>CAMUNJ010000113.1 GCA_947090235.1 uncultured Bacillota bacterium | reverse complement strand
GATAGAGAGGATGATTTTATAAAAAACTATAAAGATTCAAAATAAAAGATTTGTATTAACAAGTTAATCAATAATTGGCAAAAATTGCCATATACAGAGGTTTATATGAGTGAAAATAACGAAAATATAGTCGATGGACAAACAAGTTTATTTGATAACGAAGAAAAGAAACCTGTTGATCAATGGGGGCTTGAAAATAACGATAGCGATAATGGCGAAGGAAACGATGGCATTGTGACAAAGTCTCTTCGTGCTGTTTTGCATGAATCCATGATTCCTTATACAGAGACTGTAGTTATGGACAGAGCCTTGCCAAGAGTAGAAGATGGGCTTAAACCTGTTCAACGCAGAATTTTATATGCTATGCTTGAACTTGGTATGACGCCAGATAAGCCATATCGTAAGTCTGCTCGTCTAGTCGGCGACTGCTTGGGTAAATATCATCCTCATGGAGATAGTTCGGTTTATGATGCAATGTGTCGTATGTCTCAAAATTTTGTACTTCGTGCTCCTCTTGTAGATGGACATGGAAACTTTGGGTCTATTGATGGAGATAGCCCAGCCGCAATGCGTTATACAGAAGCAAGAATGGCACCTTTAGCACTTGAATTACTAAGAGACTTAGATAAGGACACAGTTAGATGGAGTTTAAACTTTGACGATACATTAAAAGAACCTGACATGCTTCCAGGTCGTTTCCCAAACCTTTTGGTTAATGGAGCATCTGGTATTGCAGTAGGTGTTGCTACAAATATACCACCTCACAACCTAGGAGAAGTTATTGATGGTGTTGTAGCATATATAGATAACAATAATATTTCCTTGAAAGATATGATGAAAATCATAAAAGGCCCAGATTTTCCAACAGGTGGAGACCTTATTTTAGGAGAAGGTATTGAATCTGCATATCAGACAGGAAAAGGCAAAATAATAATGCGAGCCAAGGTTTCAACCGAAATTAACGGAGATAAAACAAGCCTTGTGATAACAGAACTTCCATATCAAGTTAATAAAGCACAATTATTGCAGAAAATAGCCGAACTAAAAGAAAATGAAAAGGAAAAGTATGCTGCCATACAAGAAATTCGTGATGAAAGTGATAGAACTGGTATGCGAGCAGTTATCCGTCTTAAAAAAGATGCAAAACCTAAAAAGATACTTGAAAGTTTATTTAAATCAACTGCACTTCAATCTTCTTTTGGTATAAATATGGTTGCAATTGCGGGTGGAAAGCCAAGACAATTGGGACTTTTGGAGATAATTTCATATTATACAGCGTATCAACGCGAAATAATTATTCGTAGAACAAAGTATGACCTCAACGCAGCAAAAGATCGTGCACATATAGTTGAAGGATTGCTTATTGCTATTAAAAATATAGACGAAGTTATAAAGATTATAAAAAAATCAGTTAGTGTTAGTGAAGCAAAACAAAAACTTCGTGCAAGATTCAATCTTTCTGAAAAACAAGCACAAGCAATTTTGGATATGCGTCTTGCAAGACTTGTAAACTTAGAGGTGAATAAACTTGAGGAAGAACTTAAAGAACTTAAAGCCAAAATTCAACTTTATGAAAAGATTTTGGGGTCTAAAAAACTTCAACTTGAGGTTGTTAAAACAGAAATTCTTGAGATCAAGAAAAAGTATGCAAACCCACGCCGTAGTAAAATCTTAAAATCAGATGATATAAAATTTGAAGAAACTCCTTCTTCAAGTGGTCAAGATAATGATGATAATAAATCATATGTGGTTGCAATTTCGGCAGGACATACTATAAAGAAAGTTAGTGCCAAAAATTATTCTATGTCACAAAAAACTTTGGGGGATAATTCAGGATTAACTGATGTGCATAGCCAAGTCGAAACTTTAAGTGCAAACGAAAATATTTTAATGTTTACAAACCTAGGTAATTGCTTAAAAATTCAGGTTGATAAAATCAAAGAATGTAAGTGGAGAGACAAAGGTGTAGGTTTGGCAGGCTTGGATAAAAGTGCAAAGAATGATGAGTTTGTTATTTGCTTTATGACAATTCCAAAAGATGGTGAAATGCTGTTCTATACTAAGTATGGAATGATTAAAAAATCTTTAACAAGTGAATGTGTTGTTAATAAATCTTTCTACCAAGTAGTAAAACTTAACGAAAATGACCAACTTATTGGCGTAGAACTAGATAAACAAGGCAAGAGTGTATTAATGCTCACAAAACTTGGAATGTCATTAAATTTTGAAAAAAGTGAAGTTCCAACTCAAGGTCGCATTTCTGGCGGTGTTAAAGGAATCAATCTTGATGATGGAGATTATGTTGTTTTTGCATCGCAAACAGATTTTGGAACATTAGTGGCAGTAACTAATAATGGATATATCAAAAAATTGAGCCTATCCGAGTTCCCATTGTCGCAAAGATATCGAAAAGGATTGAAATATATAAACTTTGCAAAAGGAGCAAATCAAGTTGTCTATGCATGCAAAGGGGATAAAACAACACTTGCAGTGGATTTTGGTTTAAAAATATTACCTTTAGAGACCAAAAAGATTCCTGAAAGTGAACGCTTGACTACAGGAAATGAAATAATTAAAAAGAAATTCTTTAGTATTAATGTTTTCGTAGTTTAATTTGAAATGTAAAACAAAAAAAGACGATAATCTATCGTCTTTTTTGGTTTGTATTGATTTGATTAAGTTTTTTGTTTTTAAAATAAAAAAACCCCCTTCGCG
>CAMUNJ010000112.1 GCA_947090235.1 uncultured Bacillota bacterium | reverse complement strand
ACTACTTGTATTTCGCAATCTGTTTCGCTTGCTATGAAGGAAGATAATTTGTCTTACGACGACCTTGTTCATATATCATACAATAATGAAAACGAAATTTCGTTAATTCAAACTGATACAGTTGAGATAAACAAACTTGTTAGAAGAGTAACAGAACTTGTGCAAGTGGAAATGGATGTACTAGGAAAAGAAGGGATACAAATCGCACTTGGAACTTTTACTGGGATTCCATTTTTGTTTGGAATTGGACCAATGATAGATTTAAAACTAGTGCCTGTTGGAACAGTAAATACTGATTTTAATTCTAAGTTTGAAAATGCAGGAATAAATCAAACTCGTCATACTCTCAACTTTAAGATATCTGCAAATGTTGGTATGATTTTGCCTTCAAACACTAGAAACTTTACAACTGTACTTGAAGTTGTTATTTGCGAAAGTGTTATTATTGGCAAAGTGCCAAGTGTTTATCTTAAAGGTGAATTAGGTAAAAATATTTAAAATACGCAATTTTGTAAATATTTTAATGGCTGCGTTCGACAAAATTCGGGAATTTGAGCAAAAATTTAAAAATTTGCTTTACTTTCTCGAACTTTTTCGACTAAAATACAATTATGACAATATTACACAAATTGCTGACCGCTTTATGTAGTTTGATAATTGTACTAGCGAGTGTTTTGACACTTGTATTTTATTTTTCTTTTAAACCTGCAAGTGGTGGCAGTACAATTCCAATAAATATTGAAGATACTATTATATTTGTTGGAGAGGAAAGCGAGATTCAGTATTCTTTATTAGTTAGCAATGCAAAAGTAGAGTTTTCGACTTCTGACGAGGATATTGCAATTGTAAATAATAATTTGATTGTTGCTAAAAAGGTTGGAGTCACACTTTTAAATGCGATTGTCACTTATGCAGATTCAAGTTTTACTGCTTTTTCTCAAATAAAAGTTATCGAAAAGGATAATGATAATTCAAGCGATAACGATGACAAAGAAGATGATAAAAATCCTGACGGAAGCGGTGACAAAGTGCCAGGAGTTAGTGATGACCATGGAATTGTAATAAAGAGTTTATATCATAAAATAACACCTATTCAAAATTGTAAATATGAAAATTCTACTCTTTATATAAACGAAACGGCATGTTTTGTTTTAGAATTATATATAAATTTAGCCCAAACTATTTTGTTTGACTATAAAGAAGTGGACATAATTGTTCCAGATGGTGTTAAGGTGGAGCGGGAATTGAATAGTTATATTTTATCTGCTAAAAATGATGGATTTATTTATCTTGTATTTCCTGAAAAGGGATACAATATAACAATTAATTTTGAATTGATTAAGAATACATAAATTTAGGTGCAATTTTGCACCTTTTTTGACGCAATCATTTGACTTTTTATATTTTTGGTGTTATAAAAGTTTTAAGGAGAATTTAATGAAAAAAAGAATTTTAACAGGCATAAAACCCACAGGTTTTGCACATTTAGGTAACTATTTTGGAGCGATACGACCTGCTATTAATTTAAGTCAAAGCGGAGAGTTTGAGTATTTTTATTTTATAGCCGACAATCATGCCTTGACTACTTTGAAATCTGCAGAGGAAATGCAAGAATATACTTACAACATTGCTTGCACATGGCTTGCCTGTGGACTTGATCCAGAAAAAGTTGTTTTTTATCGTCAAACTGATGTGCCTGAGATTTTTCATTTAAGTTGGATTATATCTAATGTGACACCAAAAGGACTTATGAACAGAGCGCATGCATATAAGGCTAAAGTTGAAGAAAATGTTGCAAATGGTGTAGATATTGATAGCGGTGTAAATATGGGGTTATATAATTATCCTATTTTGATGGCTGCAGATATACTTTTATTTGAATCTAATCTTGTTCCTGTTGGTTTGGATCAAAAACAACATATAGAAATTGCTCGAGATATTGCCGAAAGTTTTAATAAAAAATATGGACAAACTTTTGTTATGCCAGAAGAATATTTAGAAAAGGACACTTGCACAATTGTTGGATTGGATGGAAGAAAGATGAGTAAAAGTTATAACAATCAAATTCAATTATTTACTGACGAAAAAACATTGCAAAAGTCTATCAACAAAATTGTCACTGATAGCCGTTTGCCAGGGGAAGCAAAAGACCCAGATTGTACTCTTGCTGTTCTATACAAGATTTTTGCAAGTCAAGAGGAATATGCAAATTATATTGTCAATCTAAAAGCAGGCATGGGTTGGGGAGAAGCAAAAAAAGAACTTTTCCGTGTAGTTAATGCAAAAATTGCACCAATGCGTGAAAAATTTAATTATTATATGTCACATAAACAAGAGGTTGACGAAATCTTAAATCGAGGTGCAGAAAAGGCTCGTAAAGTTGCATTGCAAACTTATCAAAAAGTTTTGAAAAATATTGGAGTAAAGTAAAAAATCGTATAATATTTTAAAACCTGCTCATGCTAACATTGGGAGGTTGAAAATGAATAAACAAAAATGGACACCTGGTGAACAAGCACCAAAGTCAGCAAATTATGTCCCATATGATAAAAATGGACATACAGATGGTCAAAGCACTTATCTTGAAAAAGGTCAAAGATTTCCAGCAACACAACATTCTGGAAGTTATTACGAGATGGAACAAGAATAATATAAAAGTCTAGCAAACGCTAGGCTTTTTTATATTTTGATTTCTCTTAAAAAATCTATAGTATAACTGATAATTTCAA
>CAMUNJ010000111.1 GCA_947090235.1 uncultured Bacillota bacterium | reverse complement strand
TCAGCACCTAGAAGCGTTTTGAAATATCTTTCTTTAGCAACTATTCAAAAAATTCATGATGAAACTTACTTTGAAATGACAACTAGCCCAAATGCTGACACTGAGACTTTCAGCCAATTTGATGTTATCGAAAAATTTATGGCAAAAAATCAATTATTTCAATCATTGACAGAAGCCCATCCACAAAAAATTACAGAAGTATCTGTTAGTGCTTAAAAAATTTCATAAAAAAGGTATTGACAATCATTGTATTTTATGCTAAAATACATTTATACAAAAAGGGAGTAGTCCTATTGTTTATAAGGCGTCAGTACGGCGTTTGCCCGCTTTATAAAGTGTTTACAAAAACATTGACAAGACTTTTTGGAGAAATCCAGAAGGTCTTGTTTTTATTTTACCCTTCTGGCATGAAAAATCTTATTTCATAAAAGGAGGAAAAGAAAATGAAAGGATTTACTAAAAAATTGATGACTATTGGACTCGCAGGCATTATGCTTGGTGGTGTTGTAGGTTTGGCTGGATGCAGCAAAGATATAGATATTTCTGAAACCGAAAGATATTATTATACAATTAAGAAAGATATTTATATCGTGCACTATGAAAATAAAACTGCAACCCTTCACAAAGGAAACCTTGTGGTGGAAAAAGAGGCTTCAGGTTATTCAAGCGTTAGTTTAACACCAGTTTTAAAATTAAACTGCAACCCAGAAGGAATTCCAACCTATCTTTACAATCCATACGACACAAAACCTGATGCAAGCAAATACGATCATATATGTGAAGAATGTTTTGAAGTTTTTGAAAAACAAAACTAACTAACAAAAAGATTGCATAAAAGCAATCTTTTTTATTGCCGTAAATTCAAGAAAAAGGTTTAAACGCTTGCTTTTTCTTATATAATTATATATAATATATTATATTAAATATATATGGGGTGTGTTATGGACGAAATTAAAAACCTTGAAGAAGTTGGACAAGTTATTGCTGCCGCTGCAAATGTGACTGATGATGAAAAGGAAATTGGAAAATCCATCAAATACGATGCTGGCGACATTCAGGTTTTGGAGGGCTTAGAGCCTGTTAGAAAGCGTCCTGGTATGTACATTGGCTCAACCGACGAACACGGGCTTCATCACCTTGTAACAGAAGTTGTGGACAACTCTATTGACGAGGCTCTTGCTGGATATTGTAGTCAAATTGATGTGACTATAAATGCAGATGGCTCTTGCTCTGTTGCAGATAATGGTCGTGGTATTCCAACTGGTATAATCAAAAAAGAAGGCAAGAGTGCCGTTGAAGTTGTTTTAACAAAACTTCATGCTGGTGGCAAGTTTGGTGGCGAAGGTTATAAAATCTCTGGTGGATTGCACGGCGTTGGTGTAAGTTGCGTTAATGCTTTGTCAGTCAAAATGTCAGCAGATGTTTACCAAAATGGCTTACATCATCACATTGAGTTTTCTCGTGGCCGTGCCACAACTCCACTCGAAGTTATCGGCAAAACAGATAAGCGTGGAACTACTATCACCTTTCTTCCTGATCCTGAGATTTTTGAAACTGTTGTGTTTAATTTTGACACAATGAAAAATAGATTCCGAGAAATCGCATTTTTGAACAAAGGCCTTGTTATCACATTAGAAGACAAGCGTGAAGGCCAAGAGCGAAAAGAAACATTTGAATTTAAAGGCGGAATTGTTGAATTTGTAGATTATTTAAATAAAAATCGTGAAACCTTGCTTTCTTACCCTGTTTACTTTAACAAATTTAATCGCGACGAGAAAGGCGAAATTGCAAATGAAATTGAGGTTTGTTTTCAATTTAATGATGGATATAGTGAAACAATAAATGCCTATGCTAATAATATCAACACCGAGGAAGGTGGAACTCACCTCGAAGGTTTTAAAAATGGCTTGACAAAGGTTATCAACGATTATGCAGTTGCAAACAAGATTATCAAAGATAGTGAAAAACTTTCTGGTGAAGATTGTCGTGAAGGTATCACCGCTGTTATTTCTGTTAAATTACGCAATCCTCAATTTGAAGGACAAACAAAAACAAAACTTGGCAACAGCGAAATGAGAGCCATTGTTTCGAAGGCAATGCAACAAGAATTTGCAGATTATCTTGACCAACATCCTGGCGAAGCAAAAAACCTTATCTTAAAATCTATCAATGCACAGCGTGCAAGAGACGCCGCTAGAAATGCTCGAGAATTGACAAGAAGAAAGGGAGTTTTAGAAAGCACTACCCTACCTGGTAAACTTGCCGACTGCAGTGAAAAAGATCGTCGTTTCTGTGAGATATATATCGTTGAGGGAGATTCGGCTGGTGGTACTGCCAAATCTGGTCGTGACCGCCGATTCCAAGCAATCTTGCCTCTTCGTGGAAAAATATTGAATGTAGAAAAGGCTAGACTTAACAGAATTTTAGAAAACAACGAAATCAAAGCCATGATAACTGCTTTTGGTTGTGGAATTGGCGATGAATTTAATGAGGATAAACTTCGTTATGACAAAATTATTTGTATGAGCGATGCCGATGTAGACGGTGCACATATTAGAATACTTCTCCTCACCTTCTTCTTCCGCTTTATGAGACCTCTTATTGAGAAGGGACATGTATATGCCGCAAAACCTCCTCTATACAAAGTGACAAAGAACAAAGAAGATTTCTATTTCTATACTGACCAAGAGTTAGAGGCTTGGTATGAGGTTAATGGCCGTAAAGGTTGTGCTCAACAACGCTATAAAGGTCTTGGCGAAATGAACGCTGAACAACTTTGGGAAACAACCATGAACCCAGAGCAAAGAATTT
>CAMUNJ010000110.1 GCA_947090235.1 uncultured Bacillota bacterium | reverse complement strand
CGCAAGATAAAATTGCCTTGTGCGGTAAAAATGGCTGCGGAAAAACAACATTATTAAAAGCAATACTTGGAGAAAATATAAATTATAGTGGAAAAATAATAAAAAAACAAAGATTAAAAGTTTCATATATCAGCCAAAAGTATGATTGGATATCAGGGAATTTAGTTGATTTTGCAAATGATAATAAAATAGACAAAACCAAATTTTTTACTATGTTGATAAAACTAGGTTTTGATAGAAGTCAGTTTGAAAAAGATATAACAAATTTTAGCGAGGGGCAGAAGAAAAAGGTTTTAATTGCAAAAAGTCTATGTGAAGAAAGCAATTTGTATATTTGGGATGAACCACTAAATTATATTGATGTTATCTCACGAATTCAAATTGAAGAATTAATAAAAAATAGTAATATCACTTTAATTTTTGTTGAACATGATTGGACATTTGTTAAAAATATTGCTACAAAAGTGATAAATTTATAAAAAATTGTGCTAATTTTAGTGCAATTTTTTATTTTATAGATTAAATCATTTTAATTTTGGCAATAGTTAGTCAAGAGGTGATTTATGAAATACTTTTTGTCTATTGTATGTGTTTTGGGAATTGTTGTTGTGCTTATACTTTGTGGAGTTAAAGTCCCAAGTCAAAATCAAGTGTTGACACCAGAAAATTATCTTAGAATTCATATTCGTGCCAATTCAAATGATGAAATTGACCAAAAAGTTAAATACAAAGTTAAAGATGCAGTTGTTGAAGCATTGATTCCTGTGCTTGCAGAGTGCGAAGATAAGAGTCAGGCTTGTAAGGTTTTAAAATCTAATTTTGCTTATATAGAAAAGGTTGCTAACAATGTTTTGAGGGCTAATGGATTTGATTATGTGTCTAAAGCACAATTTAATAGAGAATATTTTCCAACACGCGTGTATGAAAGTGTTACATTGCCAGAGGGCGAGTATGATGCACTAGTTTTAAACCTTGGAAGTGGAGAAGGAAACAACTGGTGGTGCGTGGTTTATCCTGCTTTTTGCTTTCTTGAAACAAAAAATTACGACAATATTGTATATATTTCGCGAATTTGGGACATTATTAAAAATGTAATCAAAATATAGGAGGATTTATGAAAAAATTTTTGATAGCCTTTTGTTGCATGTTTTTTGTACTTGCAATGGGGGTAGGAGCAGTTGGTTTTACATATTCACAACACAATAATATTGAACTTGTTGAAACATTAACAACTTCGCAAAACAAACAGGTGCAAACCAAACTTAAAAATTGGGGATATTACAAAGGTTCTGTAGATGGAATCTATGGCCCTAAAACTAGAGAAGCCGTAAAATATTTTCAACGCAAAAATGGGTTGGTTGTAGATGGAATAGTCGGCAAAAAGACTGCAGCCGCTATGGGAATTTCTCTTTCTGGAAGTGCTGGAGGCACAACAGGTGGACAATCTAGCAGTGACCTAAACTTGCTTGCAAAGTGTGTACACGCAGAAGCGAGAGGTGAAAGTTATGTAGGACAGGTAGCAGTTGCCGCTGTTATTTTGAATAGAGTAAAAAGTAAAAACTTTCCAAATTCAATCGCAGGCGTTATTTATCAACCATGGGCATTTACTTGTGTAAATGATGGGCAGATAAATTTGGCGGCAAATCAAACAGCAGTCAAAGCGGCTCAAGATGCCTTGAATGGTTGGGATCCTACATATGGAGCATTGTATTACTATAACCCAAGAACTGCATCAAGCAGTTGGATATTCTCAAGAAAAACAACCGTGACAATCGGTCAACATGTGTTTGCAATTTAGGAGGGCTGTATGGAAGAGAATAAAAATTTAAAACAAAAAAGTACAAAAAATACTACAAATAATCAAGAAAAAGTTAAAAATAACTTTCCAAATGTAAAAAAAGAAGATAAAAGCAAAAAACAAACAATATCTAAAAAAACAACTTCTCATAGTAAAGGTATGAAGGCAGCGGTTATAACTTTGGCAATAACTACAGGTGTTTTGGGACTTTCTACCATAGGATTTGCTGCTTGGAGCGGAGTTGCTCAAAATAAAGTTGAAGACTATAGCAATAGATTGGAAGCAGTTTATCAAAAAAGTTTTTATGACCTTGTAGATAATGTGAATAATGCCGAAATTAATATGTCTAAAGTGTTGGCATCAAATACTGCAAGTTATCAAAAGAAAATGCTTTCTCAGGTTGCAGATAATGCAACAAATGCTCAAGCAAGTTTTTCAAGTTTGCCATTAACATATAGTAGTTTGAACGATAGTCTTGGATTATTAAATCAAATTGGCGGTTATACAAAAACTTTAAATGAAAAACTAGCCAGCGGTGAAGAACTTTCATCAAGTGAAATTGAAACATTAGACAAACTTCATAGTGTTTTGCTAGAAATAAAAGCACAACTCAATAAGTTGTCTATAAAAATGCGTCAAGGTTATAATATTCTTGATAATAGTTTAAACCTTGATACTGGAAATAACTTTACTTTAGACTTGTCTAAAATAAAGACTGTGGATGTGGAATATCCTTCTATGATTTATGATGGACCTTTCTCTGATAGCGTGACAAATGCTGCCGTTAAAGGTTTACATGGAAATAAAGTTAGTAAGGAAGAGAGCAAAGATAAGATAGCAAAACTTTTCAAAAATATTGTTTCTCTTGAGTTTGAACAGGATACTCAAGGCAGATTTGAAACTTATAACTATCGTCTAAGAACATCTGACAATACAACCTTGTATGTTCAAACAACTCAAATAGGTGGACATGTGTTGACAGTATCTGGTGCTAGTGGCAATAATGGAGAAGTTGCCATTGAAAATGATGATGCTCAAAAAATGGCAGTTGAGTTTGCAAAAGCAAATGG
>CAMUNJ010000109.1 GCA_947090235.1 uncultured Bacillota bacterium | reverse complement strand
AAAACTTGTTGGAGATAATGGCAAATTAGAAATGTTTTATTTCTCTTCAAGTGATGTTTCATCTGATGATGTTGTGATAGATGCTCAAAGTGAGGTTGGAGAAACGCTAACTCAAAGAAGAGAAATGTTGTTTACTCTTCTTGATAAAGGGCTACTTAACGACGAAAGTGGAACATTATCTAATCGTATGAAGAGCAAATTTTTAGACATGCTTGGTCTTGGTGTTTGGGAAAGTTGCCAAGACTTACACGAACTTCAAACCAATATGGCTGACGAAGAAAACCTTAAGATGCTTGACGGCGTTAGTGTTAAAACTTGTGAGATTGATGATAACGAATTGCATTACAATTCTCATGTTGCCTTTATGCTTGGCAAGGAGTATTTAAACGCAAAGGCTAAGAATAACAAACTAGAAGAAATCTTTTTAGAGCATGTGAGATATCACAAAAAGCAAATAAATAACAATTAATTGGAGGATTTATGGAGGAATTACAAAGAGAACAACCATTAGAGGAACCGGCAAATGTTTCGAGCGAAACGATGGAGGAAAGTGCTGCGAGTGTGAATGGCTCTCTAAATACTACGGCAGGTGAAGAATTTTTGAACATAAATAATTTTGAGGATAAAGAACAAACTCCCTCAATTGAAGAGTACAAAAATCAAGAAAATTTAGGGAAATTTAAATCCGTGCAAGCATTGTTAGACGCGTACAACAACTTGCAAGTTTCTTACACAAAAAAATGCCAACGCTTGAGTGAACTAGAAAAAGAGAAAACAGATTATAAAGAAGATTTAAAGGAGAATGAAAATTCTTTAGAAGCTAACTTAAATTTGTTCCTTTCAAAGAACGCCGAAGCGAAAGGTTTTGCCGAAGAAATTAAAAATAAAATAGAAAATTCTGGCAAAACTGACATCTCCGCAATTGAAGGTGCTTGGAATGAAATTGTACTTGATCATATCAAGAATCCTTTTGATGACGGAGATAAAATAGTGGACAAATATGTCCTAGAAAATCAAAATGTTAGAGAAAAAATTATTCAAGATTATATAAATTCATTAAACAAAACTTTAGTTCCTAAAGTTATTTCTTCAGGACAAGGACAAAGAGTGTCGGATATTTCATCAGGCACTCCTCAGTCATTGTCTGAGGCTAAAAAAATGATGGAAAAAATGTTTGAATAATTTCTCAAAAAATTATTAAAGGAGAAAAATTATGGTTTCACTTACAACAGCAAACAACGCTTTAAAAGATGTTTATGTTGGCGTTGTTGCTAATCAATTGAATATTAATGCAAATCCTCTTCTTTCTCAAATCAAAAGATCTAATAAAGACATTTGGGGAAAAGAGATCGTAAAAATGACTACTTATGGTATCAATGGTGGTATCGGAGCAGGCGAAGAAACAGGTGTACTTCCTATGGCTACCGGCAATAGTTATGCTCAACTTCGTGCAACTCTTAAAAACCTTTATGGTCAACTTGAAATTTCTGATAAGGCTATCAAAAGTTCAGCAAACAATATAGGGGCTTTTGTAGATCTTCTTGCTTATGAAATGGAAGGACTTGTTAAGTCTAGTTCTTTCAACCTTGGCAGAATGCTCTATGGAGATGGCTCTGGTAAGGTGGCAACTATTTCTGCAGTAGATGTTGCAACAAAGACTATCACATGTGACAGCGTTAGAAACATTATTGAAGGAATGGTTTTGGATGCTTTTGCTGACACAACTAAAAAATCTACAGGAGCAATCAAAGTGACATATGTAGATCGTACAAACAACAAGTTTACTTTTGACGGAGATATCTACGCAGGCAGCGAACTTGCAAAAGACCAAGTTTTGTATGTTCAAGGTTCAAAAGACTTAGAGATAACTGGTCTTGGCAAACTTTTCTCTACTGACGACACTTTATATGGACTTAGCAAAACAACTTATCCATGGCTTAAATCTTATAAGACAGATTCAACAGAAAAAGAAATTTCTGATATGCTTATTCAAGAAGCAATAGATTTCTTAGAGGAAAACAATGATGCAGGTATAAACTTTATTTCTTGTTCAAGCAAGGTTAGACGTGCATATCAACAATATTTGACTGCTTACAGAAGAAATGTAGATATTGCAGAACTTGCTGGAGGATTTAAAACTATCACTCACAATGGTATCCCTGTTGTTGCTGATAGATTTGTTGAAGACGATGCAATGTATCTTCTCAATACAAACGACTTTACTCTTCATGAACTTGACGATTGGAAGTGGATTGAAAGCGAAGATGGAAGTGTATTAAGACAAAATGCTGGACACGCAACATATTCTGCAACTTTAGTTAAATACGCTGAACTTATCTGCGATAAACCTGCTTCTCAAGCAAAGATTTGCGGAATTAAAGCAACTGTGACAAATCCATTTTTGCCAGTAAATAATATTGCTAATCCATAAGGCTAAAAACAGAGGGCAAAAAGTTTACTTTTTGCCTTTTATTGTTTTTTCTAGTTTTTTTATACTTTTATATATATTTTGGGAGGATTTATGAGAAATTATCTACTTATTGATAATGATGTTTATTTTATATCACAACGAATAAAAGAAATTGATAAGAGATATTTTATTTTGTTTAATATGAGTAAAAACAAATATGAAATTCATAGCCTTGGGCAAATGGGTGGTAGTTATTGTTTTACTCTTCCATATAAGCATTTGGATGAAAGGGCAATTTTTTACACCTTGAAAACCCGATGCGAAAATGTTGAAAAGATAATAAAAGAGATAGATCAAGAAAATATCAAATTAGAAAAAAACAATATAAAAAAGGCGGTAAATAAACTTGAGGAGGTTTTATTATGAAGGCTATAGATATTATAAAAGTTGCTTGTGATTTTACTGAAAATCAAGAACTTGCT
>CAMUNJ010000108.1 GCA_947090235.1 uncultured Bacillota bacterium | reverse complement strand
TTTACATATTGATGATAAATTTAAAGAATTTAAAAAAACCTTAATACTAGAAAATGAAACTATTGGAATGGCTTTTTCACAAATGTTTTTAAGAGTTTATCCTGAAATAGAAGTCGATAGAAAAAAACAAATAGAAGAAACCTCAAACAATTCTTCAATCAAAAAAATTAAACATTTCGGAAATAACATTCATAACCATCACAAGAACTTCTTGCAACAAGAAGACCATGTAAAAAAACATTTTGCAGAAGAATTGGAACTCTAAATTCAAATGGGCATATCAATCGATATGCTTTTATTTTTATTTTCAAAATTATACTGTCCTAACTTGACATCAGCCCCGCCATGTCCAGCGTCAATCACAATGGTGTGCAAAGGTTTTGGACTTGTGCTGGCTTTTATAGGAAAATATGCCCCGCAAAACACACCAATTGCAATTATACGTAACAAAATAGCGATAATTGTTTTCTTTTTTATAGTCCAAAATTTCAGTTTCATCAAGGTATGTTATTTGACAAATTTTGCAATTATCACAAGTTCAGGTAAAAGAATAATAATTTGTTATTTTCTTTACTAAAATTTTTAATTGTGTTAATATTTTAGTATGAAGATAAAAATATTCATATTGTTAACCTTGTTTTTATGTTTTTGTTTAACGCCTTGCCTATTGACAAGTGAGTATGTTTCTGGTGAAGGCAAAACGCAGGTGCAGGTGATTGCTTCACAGTGTTATATTTTTGAAGAGCCTAGTTTTGACAAAGCAGTTTTAGATGAGAACAATGAAAAGCTAGTTTTAAAGCATGGTGAAAAATATGAACTTTTAAACCAAGAAAGTGAAGAGTTTGTATATATAAAGTATAATGAAGAGATAAATGGTTATGTTTATTCTCATTATGTCACCACCAATGTGTTAGAGCAAGACGTATATCCTGTTTTCAACGCCTCTGTAGTGGCACAAGAAACACAAGTTTTCGACTTGGATGAAAACCCAATAGATGGCTTAAAACTTTTAAATGGCAAAGAAGTTTATCTTTATGAGGGGTTTCATAAAAAAGAACCAATGACGCCAATTTGTTTTGTTGGTGAAGATGGCAGACTTGTTTACGGACTTGTAAAAACAACAGATATTTCACCTTATGGTGTGAATGCCGGGGTAATCACTGGTCTTGTTGTGGCGGCGTCATGCGTTACAATCATTTTACTTCTTGTGTTTATGAAGAAGAGTAAAAAGATAAAAAAAACTTAGAACAAATTTGATTATTTATGGCAGTAAACATTGCTTTGCTGCTTTTTTTATTTTAAACTTTTGATATCTAAGGAGGAATTATGTTTAAACAAGAACAACTTGAAGAAAAACTTGAACAACTTGAAAAGGAACTTTGGTATTTAATAAAGTCAACCTTGCCAGCATTAAAAGAAGAATTGGCGGGTGGCGGAAATCCAGAAAAACTTGCTAAACTAGAAGAAAAAATTGCTATCAACGAAAGCAATATTTCAAACCTTTTACAAGAGATAACTTTAACAAAAGAAGAGTTAACATCACTAAATGGAGAGGTATCATCCAATAAACAAGATATACAAAATCTTAAAACACAAACTCAAACAAACACCTCAAACATTTCAGACAACTCTTCAAACATTGCTCAAAGTAACACAAAATTAGAAAGTGCTCAAAGCAAAATTCAAAATATAGAAACTTTAATTGCAGAGCTTCAACAAAAAATTAAAGCATTGGAAGGACAAACATCTTCAAGTTCTGGAAGAGTTGTCGAAGTTATTTATGACATGAATAGCACAGATAGTGAAATTAATAAAGGTTTCACATCGGGCATAATTGGTGGAAATTCTTTTACTTGGACAGGCGATTACGATTATATAAGGATATACGCCTCACTGCAAAGCCTTTTTGCCTATATAGAATTGCCTGTAAATAATCGTTCAAAAAACGACTTCATGCTTCATACAATTGCAGCTACAGGAAAGATTTTGCATTTTTACAAAGGTTTTTGTTATGCAGACCAAAAGAAAATTACAACTGCAAGAGGACATACATACACTCTTGATTCAAATGCAGGCACAATTACTTTTGCAACTTCAAACAATGAAAAATATTTTATTACACGCGTAGAAGGCGTTAAAGGAATATAGAAGAATAATAAATTAATCTATATCTCCATATTTTCTCTTATATTTTTCAAGTTGAACAATAGAATCATTTGCTTTTTTGTAAGCAATTTGATTTGATTGCATTTTTGCAGTTATCTTGTTTGAGTATGTAGCAATCACAAAACCATTTTTGTGATTGTTTTTATTTGCAAAGTTTTTAAAATTCTCACCAGAAAAAAGAGTGCCAGCATAAAATGCTTCGGTTATACAATATCTTATATTTCTTTCAACTAGCGTTGGCTTAGTATTATGTAATTGCGCGACAGCTGGGTAAAGCCCTTTTGTTATATTGTAGGTAAGGTCGGGTTGTGTAACACAAAGTTGAATTGCACTTTTAAGAAGTGGAAAACCTTTGGCATTTGCAGGAAGCCCTCCAGCAAGTAAAAAGTTGGTAATCTCTTTGTCTAATTCAATATTGTAATTTTCCATAAAACAATAACTCCTTTTTGATTTATGGCTTGATTATACAGCACAAAAAAAGAAAAGTAAATTAATTTTTAATATTTTTTTAAAATACTTTGATAAAGCGACACATTTTTACAAAAATTAACGAATTACACACATTTTTTGACACTTTTTTCATTTTTAACAATGTCTTATTTGTGCTTTATTTACTCGAACTATAGAGAATTATAGCGGATATGAATGTAAAGATTTATAAAGTTGTCTAATTTTGTAAAAAATATGTCGCAAAGTGTAGAAAAGTAAAATTTTTACTGACTAAATTTATTCAAATATTATTAATTTGCAAAAT
>CAMUNJ010000107.1 GCA_947090235.1 uncultured Bacillota bacterium | reverse complement strand
TTCTTGCAATGGAACATGGTATGCCTCCAATCTCTGGTTTAGGTTTTGGTCTTGATCGTTTCTTGCAATTCATATTTGATTGTCCAAACATTCGAGATGTTGTTTTGTTCCCTATTATGAGATAGTTATATAAACATAATAGACTAGCCTTAAATCAAAGAGATTTTCAAAAATTATGCAAAAGAGGAGGCGTTAATGCAAGCAGAAGAAATTAAAAGTCATTTGAATGATTTGTTTCCATCACCAAAATGTGAACTTGATTATGAAACGCCTTTTCAACTTTTGATTGCGGTTATATTGTCTGCTCAATGCACAGATAAGCGTGTTAATATTGTTACGAAAGAACTATTTAAAGATTATGGAACGCCAGAGGCTATGGCAAAGGCAAGTCAAGAGGTGATTGAAGATTTAATTCATTCATGTGGATTTTATCACAATAAAGCAAAGAATATTATTGCTTGTTCAAAAGATATTGTTGAAAAACATAATGGAAAAGTTCCAGAGGATTTTGAAGGTTTATGTTCTCTTGCTGGGGTTGGTAGAAAAACAGCTAATGTTGTGACGGCTGAGGCTTTTGGCGGTGACGCGATTGCAGTTGACACTCATGTTCTTCGAGTTTCAAATAGATTAGGCCTTGTTAAAACTGACGATCCAAACAAGTGTGAGGAAGTTTTGCGTAAAGTCTTTCCGCAAAAGTATTGGAGTGAGTTACACCTTCAAATGGTGCATTTCGGTCGATACAAGTGCAAGTCGCAAAACCCAGATTGCAAAGACTGTCCGTTTAGCGGTATTTGCAAAAAGTAAATTCAATTATCAACTTTTCTTATAAAGAAAAGTTGCAAAAGAAAACCTAATATTTAACACTTTTTAAATTGGCTTTTGATTTGTTTCTTAGATTCATAGAGTTGTCAATTTTTCAAAGCGTAAATAATTATATTTGTTTGATCTTTGCTTATAATAAAAAGTAAATAATGATTATTTTAGCAACCGAAGATAGCACATGGTGGTATCAAGGTTGATAAAAAAATATTCTTTTGCTTCTTTTCTTGTAAGAAAAGAAGAGAAAAAAGGATTGATATGTTTCTTGATAGAGTTAAATTGATGATTAAAGCGGGAGATGGTGGCAATGGTGCTATCTCGTTTTTGCGTACAAAACTTGTAATGAACGGCGGCCCTGATGGCGGTGACGGCGGAAAGGGTGGTAACGTGGTGTTTGTAGCAACAAAAAATATGAACACGCTATATACATTCTCTTTCAAGAAAAAGTTTGTTGCAGAAAATGGTGGTAATGGCGATAAGAAAAATATGACAGGTGCAAATGGCAAGGATGTGCGAATTGAAGTGCCTTGCGGGACTGTTATTATTGACGCTGAGACAGATAAAATAATTGCAGATCTCTTTGAAGATGGGATGGAGTTTGTGGCTCTTCGTGGCGGAGAAGGTGGTCATGGAAACGCTTATTATAAATCTTCTATTAAACAGGCTCCAGCTTTTTCGCAAACTGGTGAAAAGGTTAAACAAAAAGAAGTTTATCTTGAACTTAAAACAATCGCTGATGTTGGACTAGTGGGCTTTCCGAATGTGGGGAAATCAACTCTACTTTCTTGTATATCAAATGCAAATCCAAAGATTGCAAATTATCACTTTACAACTCTTTATCCAAATCTTGGAGTATGTGAGGTTAAGGGGCAAACCTTTGTTGTGGCAGATATTCCTGGACTTATTGAAGGTGCTAGTAAGGGGCAAGGATTAGGTCATTATTTTTTGAAACATGTTGAACGCGTTCGTTTGATTTTACATCTTTTGGATATATCTGAGAGTGAGGGGCGTGATTTTATTGATGATTATCATAAAATTAACAAAGAACTTTCACATTATAGTGCGGAGCTTGCTAAAACTCCTCAAGTGGTAGTTTTTTCAAAAACAGATCTTTTAGGAGATGATGAATTAAAGGCTAAGATATCTCGCTTTGAAAGAGAGGTGGGGTTAGAACATATTGAAATTTCTGGTGCAACATATAAGGGGATTGAAGAGCTTAAGAAACTTACACTTGAAAAATTGTCAAAAATTCCTAAAAAGCCTCCAATTGAAGTTGAAGAGTTTGATTTTGATAGGCGTCAAAAAAATACGATTGAAATCACTCGCGAAGATGATGGTACTTTTGTGGTAGAGGGTGGCAAAATTGATAATTTTGTTCGCGGTGTTGTTCTTGATGATACATTATCTTTTGCATATTTTCAGTCAAGATTAAATGATATGGGAATCATTGATATGTTGAAAGAGCGTGGATTGAAAAATGGTGACACTGTAAAAATTAAAGATATTGTTTTTGAATACATGGAATAAAATCTATATATTGTAACTAGTATGTATGCATAATAGTCATATATTGTGTTAATTAATTATTATTTAAGAATAAAACAAATAAGATTATGCACTTTATTTTCATATAGGAAGAAAATTGTTAAGTGTCTTTTGCTTATTTTTCTTTAAAAAAAGTAAAATTAAAAAGGAGATGTTTATGATAACAACAAAACAAAGGGCCCATTTAAGAGGATTGGGCAATGCACTTGAGCCAGTTATGCAAATCGGCAAAGAAGGATTGACTGAAAATTCTTTTGACGCAATAAGTGCATTGTTGGAAGCGAGAGAACTTATTAAAATTAAAGTGCTTGCAACTTGTCCACAGCGTGCAAGAGAAGTTTGTGATGTTTTATGTGAAAAAGTTGGTTGTGATCCAGTTCAAGTTATTGGAAGCATGGTTATTGTTTATAAAGTTTCAACAAAAAAAGGCTTTAAACATATTGAGTTGATTTAATTTTATTTTTTTCACAAAAATGAAAAATAAAAAGAATATAAAAAAGAAGCAAATATTTGCTTCTTTTTTATATTCTTTTGAAAATTTAATTATGCTCAAGCAT
>CAMUNJ010000106.1 GCA_947090235.1 uncultured Bacillota bacterium | reverse complement strand
ATCACTTGCAAGGAAAAGGGCTGTGGAGGCAATCTCTTCTGGTTGTCCTATTCTATTTAATGGAATATGTTTTTTGCAGGCATTTATTTCTTTTTTATCAAAGCAAGAAGTCATTTGAGTTTGAATAAAGCCAGGAGCAATTGCGTTTACTCTAATTCCAAAGCAACCTATTTCTTTTGCGAGAGATTGAGTTAAAGTTATGATTCCTGATTTAGAAGCCGAATATATACTCGAACAACTATGTCCAATTTGTCCTTGTATTGATGAAATATTTATTATATTTCCATGTTTATTTTTAATAAAATATTTTATACATTCGCGATTTGTTATTATTGTACCAAAAAGGTTGGTGTCTAATATATTTTTTATTTCATCGTCACTTTTTTCAATCAATAAAGTTTCTGGCTCTGCAATTCCAGCATTAGCGATAAGGCAGTCCACATATTCAAAGTCATTAAAAATATTTTCAAAGACTTTTGCAACTTGTTTTGAATTTGAAATATCTAGTTTATATGTTTTTACATCAACATCAAAATCCGAAAAAGTTTTTGAGTCAATTTTATTTTTGTTATAGGTGAGGGCGAGGTTGTAGCCTGCTTTTGCAAATTTTTTTGCTGTAGCAAGGCCTATTCCGCCAGAAGCACCTGTTATTAAAACTGTTTTTCTTAGCATATCCATGCAACTCCTATTGCTGGGCCAATATGTGCTGCTACAACTGGGCCAATTTCACCTTCATAAGTTGGAATATTATTAAATTTACCTTCAAGTTGTTTTTTGAGCATATCAAAAAACTTTGTGTTGGCAATATGAATTATAAAAAGTCTTTTTATATTTTGTGGAATCATAGATATTAATTCTTGTATGGCTTTTGCAATTCCCATTGTTTTTTTAGCGCAGCCAAGCACACCTTCTTTAAATGCAAGTATAGGTTTTAATTGTAGCAAAGAGCCAACAGCGGCACTTACTTTTCCAATTCTGCCTCCACGCTTTAAATACTCCAAACTATCTGGCACAAAAGTTATTTGGCTATTCACTTGAAGTCGAGATATTTCCTCTTCTATTTGTTGGCGAGAAAAACCTTTTTTGATCATATCAACACTTTCCATAACAAAACCCCAAGTTGCTTGGCAACAAGATTTTGAATCTATTACAGTTATTTTTTCTGGGCATTTGCATTGTGCTTTTGCAAGATTTGCAACACTAAAAGTGCCAGAAAGAGTATATGAAATTGTAAAAACTATGGCTTCGTTGCCTTCGTCAATAATACGATTATATTCGTTTATAAAAATTTCTAAAGAAGGTTGGCTAGTTTTTGGGAATATTTTTGTTCTTGTAAATTTTTCAAAAAATTCATCATAACTGCCAGGTGCACCTTCATCAAACTCTTCGTCATCAAAAAGTACTCTAAGTGGAATAACTTTTATATCATTTTCTTGTGCATATTCTGTTGGAAGATATGCTGTAGAATCTGTTAAAATTTTAATCATAATTATTTGCTCCTTAAATTAATTTATGCTAGGAAGTAATTCATTATTTCAAAGTTAATTTTTATATATTTTATCATATTTTTATAATTAATCAAAATATTTTCAATTGAAACTAGATTAATTTTATAAAATCAATAAAAAATGCAAAATTTATTTAAAAAATCTCTTTTTTTATTTTGAATTTTTTGTTTTATTTTGTAAAATATAAACACGAGGTATCAATATGAGTAAACTCAAAGTTATAATAGATAGCGATACAGCAAATGAGATAGATGATTCTTTTGCTCTTAGTTACGCACTTGCAAATAATGATATTTTAGATATTAAAGCAATTACTATTGCTCCTTTTGTTGTTGGTTATAAACATATTTCGCCTAGAGATAGTTTGCTTGAAAGCAAGGCCGAAGCAAATCGTGTTTTGCGTCTTATGGGCATCAAAAATTTAAAGCTCGTACATATGGGTAGCAACGATTTTTTTAGCAATGGCTATTGCGAAAGTAATCCTGCCGTGGATAAAATTATCGAAATTGCAAAGAAAGGAAAAATTACTATTGTTGCTATGGGTGTTTTGACTAATGTTGCAGTTGCTTTGAAACTTGAGCCAACTATAGCAAAAAATATTCATGTGATATGGCTAGGGACAAAAAATCTTATGCATGAAACTTTTGATGACAGCAATTATCGAAAGGATAAGGATGCTTTTGAATATGTCGCAAAAAGCAGCGCTGAAATGACTATTATTCCAAGTTATATTGGCAAGTTTATTGTCACTAGTGTACATGAACTTAAAAGAAATGTTGCTGTAAATGATATTGGTAAATATCTTCTTAGACTTTCAAAAAATGTTAATTATGAAAATGAAGGACTTGGTGTTAAAACAATTTATGATATTGCACCTATTGCATATATAGTTAATCCTGATTTGTTCGATGTAAAAACAATTCCTGTAAATTATCTTTTAAAAGAACAAAAGAAAACTTTGATGTCTCGAAGAGTTAATTATGTTTATGACATGGCTCCAAATAATATTATTTGGCAGGATTTTGTTAAAAAAATAACCAAAAATACAAATACTATTGCGCCTGCTCAAGTTTATTTTACATCTAATACATATTTCTCAGATGAAAAGCAGGTAAAAGCCAAGATAACTCCATTTAAATCTGTAGAAGAAATGGATGCCGATTTGATAAGCCGTTGGAACTCAGTTGTTTCTCCAAAAGATATTGTTTATCACTTAGGTGATTTTGGAAAATATAATAATGTTAAAAAACTCAATGGTAAAATCTATTTGATTTGTGGAAATCATGAAAAATGGGTTTATGGTCGTGATTTTGAAGGTTTTAGAAGCAAACTCAAAGAAATGGGATTTGCTGATGTTTTTAAATCAGGGATATTTTTAGATAAAAAAGTACTTGGCGAAAAGGTTTATATAACATATAAAGCAAAAGATTGCAAAAAAGAAGGTATGAATTTGTTTGGTCAAAGCCATGTTA
>CAMUNJ010000105.1 GCA_947090235.1 uncultured Bacillota bacterium | reverse complement strand
ATTTCCACTTCAAGAAGATACAGGGCTTGTATTATTCTATCAAAAACAAAATTAATCTAAAGCCATTCCCCAAAAAAGCACCTAATTAGGTGCTTTTATATTTTGATTTTTTATTGTTTTTACGTTCTTTTAAAAATTTCAAGTGTAAATTGTGTACAACTAAATTTATTGGTTCTTGTTTTGAAATAATGATAATCTTGTTATGATTAAAAGCATATTCATAGTCCTCTAAAACGGCTTCATTATCCAAACGCAATTCAAAGTTTAAAATTATATACAAACTTTTATCAATAAGATATCTATCTCTAAGAAAACATTTTTTAAAAAATGGCAAGTCTTCGTTTACATTATAGTATATAATTTCATCATAATTTTTAATAAGCAAAGGATCTTCTTTATCTCCCTTTATAGAAACAAAAATATTACGAATTGTAAGAAAGGGAAACAACTTGTTATATTTTTTTACAATTTGCAAACAAGCTCTATCAAAGTTTGAATAACCACTGTAATAAAATTCTCTAACGCCGTGAAAGTCAATTAGATCACAAATCATATCTTTTAGTCTTTTGTATTCAAAATCGGTTAAATGGTCATAGGGACATCCTATGAAAGAGCAGCTATACAATTGGCACATAAAAACACCTCATTACGTTATTTCGTAATCGATTATATTCAAAAACCAAACACCTGTCAAGCAATTTACGGTATAACGTAAGACAAAATTTGGTATTTTTAATAAAATTACTACGAAATATCGTAAGGGGTTGGGTATGAAGTTAGATAAGGCGATAATTAAAAGGATAAACGAGTTTATTGATGATGATAAAGATTTGAATCCAACAACTTTGGCAATAAAATCTAATTTAACGCCATCTACTTTATTTGATATTTTAAATGGAAGGACTAAAAAAGTAGAGGCTTTCACATTAAAGAAGATTTGTTTTGGATTAGGTATTACTTTAGAGCAATTTTATTCAAAGGAATATTTTAACGACTTTGATGATTGTATAGATTAGTCATTTACGAAATTTCGTAAGACCAAAAGATCTCAAAAGAGTTAAAATTTTTACGAAAGTTAGTGAGGATAGCATATGAGGTTGGGTGATGCACTAAAAACAAGAATAGAAGAAATACTTGCAGACAAAAATATGACATTAACGGCTTTGTGTTTAAATTCTAATTTGACACCTTCAACAGTTTTCGATTTTATGTCTGGAAAAAGTTCTTATCCTAAAATTATCACTATTAAAAAGCTTTGTGCGGGAGCTGGAATAACATTAAAAGAATTTTTCGATAGAGATTATTTTAATGATATAGAAGAAATATATAATTAAATTTAAGACACCTAATTAGGTGCTTTTTTATTTTATAAAATTTTAAAAAAGTGGCAGTAAATGTTAAAATAATAAACTTGAATTTAGAGAAGATAAAAACCAAGGCTGATTTGCCTTGTTTTTTATTATTTTATTGATTAAATCACTTTTTTGTGGCAATAATTCGCTAAAGAGGTGAAATTATGAAATATGTTCTTTCTGCTTTATGTGTGCTTGGAATTATTTTAACACTTGTTTTTTGTGGAATAAAATTGCCGTCAAAAGAAGAAGTGATTGTTGCTGAAGATTATTTGCGTATTCACATTCGTGCGAACAGTGATGAAGCAATTGACCAAAATGTTAAGTATAAAGTTAAAGATGCTGTTGTTGAGGCGTTAATTCCAATTTTAGCTGATTGTCAAACAAAGAGTGAAGCAAAGAATGTGTTAAAGCAAAATTTTAGCTATGTTGAAAGCATTGCCAACAATGTTTTAAAGGCAAATGGATTTGAGTACAAGTCAAGTGCAAAGTTTGATAGAGAGGTATTTCCTTTGCGAGTTTATGACGAAATCACATTGCCAGAAGGTGAGTATGATGCACTTGTTTTAAATTTAGGTTCTGGCAAGGGAAATAACTGGTGGTGTGTAGTTTATCCTGCTTTTTGCTTCCTTGAAACAAAAAATTCCGACAATGTTGTATATATTTCGCAAATTTGGGAAATCATTAAAAGTGTAATTAAAAGATAAGGGGGAATTATGAAAAAAGTTTTAATTGCCTTTTGCTGCATGTTTTTTGTGTTGGCAATGGGCGTGGGAGCTGTAGGGTTTACATATTTGAATAACAATAATGTAGCTGTTGAAGCTTTGACCACATCACAAAATAAGCAGGTGCAAACCAAGCTTAAAAATTGGGGCTATTATAAAGGTGCAGTTGATGGCATATATGGACCTAAAACAAAAGAAGCTGTTAAATATTTTCAAAGAAAAAACGGTTTGGTTGTTGATGGCATTGTTGGCAAAAAGACAGCTGCAGCTATGGGCATTTCATTAACAACAAGTGGAGGAACAACAAATGTTGGACAATCTAGCAGTGATCTTAACTTGCTTGCAAAATGTGTACACGCTGAAGCAAGAGGCGAAAGTTACATAGGTCAAGTGGCTGTTGCGGCAGTTATTTTAAATAGAGTTCGCAGTGCAAGCTTTCCAAACTCTATCGCAGGTGTAATTTATCAACCATGGGCATTTACTTGTGTAAATGATGGGCAAATCAATTTAGCAGCAAATCAAACTGCAATAAAGGCAGCTCAAGATGCATTGAATGGCTGGGATCCTACATATGGTGCATTATATTATTACAATCCAAGGACGGCAACAAGCAGTTGGATTTATTCTAGAAAAACAACAGTGACTATAGGTCAACATGTGTTTGCAATATAAGGAGGGAAATATGCAAGAGAATTCTCAAAAAAATCAACAAAACAATGAAAAAATTCAAAAAAACTTCCCTTCTGTTAAAAATGAAGAAAAAAAGGAAAGTACAAAAAAATCTAAAAAGTCTTCAAATAAAGGTTTAAAAGCAGCGGTTATCACGCTTGCAATCACAACAGGTGTGCTTGGACTTGCTTCTGTTGGCTTTGGCACCTGGGCAGGCGTTGCACAAGGCAAGGCAGATGATTATTCAAACAGATTAGAAGCTGTTTATCAAAAAAGTTTTTATGATCTTGTAGATAATGTGAAT
>CAMUNJ010000104.1 GCA_947090235.1 uncultured Bacillota bacterium | reverse complement strand
ATGGAAGCCCAACAAGTATAGAAGCGTCTGATGTTGTGCTAGTTGACGATAATCCAGAAAAAATTGTGAAAGCAATAAAACTTTCTAAATACACAAAGAATATTGTTTGGCAAAATATAATTTTATCAGCAATTGTAAAACTGGTATTTTTAATTTTAGGTTCGGTTGGCGTGACTGGTATGCTTTGGGCTGTGTTTGCAGATGTGGGCGTCACTATACTTGCAATTTTAAATAGTATGCGAGCACTTAAATATAATCCAAATAAAAATATATGTGAAAAAAATGCTTGCAAAACTATAAAAAAGTGATAAATTATTGACATTTTTGAGAATTGTGATAAAATATCTATAGGAGATAAATATGGCAAATAAAATAAGTTATAAAGAATTTTATAATGAATATGAAAATTTGTGTGAGAAATATAAAAGTATTGCTCAATCTAAGGAACTCGAAGCATTAGATTTATATATTAAAATAATTGAAAATAAAGAAGACATACAACTTGTTGAAGAAATCTCTGATGACGAGTATAGACTACTTTTAAGAACATTGTTTGTTGAAAGGGCAAAAGCAAATATTGTAACAGATATATCAAAAAAGCCTATAGAACATACTAGTTTTGTATTGCCTGAATTTAAAGACTCGGGTTCGCAGCAAGAATATTCTTTTAAAAAATATAACAAACCTTATAAGTTGAGTGAAAGATTAAATACATCTAATTTTTATGATAATAATAGTTTAGATTCTTTAGTAAATGATTACCATAATCAAAGCAATATTGTTGAAATTATGGCAAGGGAATATTGTGCTGAACTTTATGAAAGAAGATTTCAAGATTTAAGAAAAGGACAATTGAAGCCTTGGAGTTATTACTTTCAAAATCAAGATGATAGTATTGAAAAACCTGATGTAAAAGAATTTATATCTTATAGTTCATTTGCCGCCAAACACGAGATGGTTTGTATGAAAATCTCTGTAGAGAAGCAAAATGGCGGCGAAGTGGATGACAAATTGATGGCTGACTTTTTTAAAAATAATACAATCTTCCATGCAATAGAAGATATTGATAGCCAAAATTACTTAAAATTTCTTAAAAAAGCATTAACAACTCAATTAAGAGCAACCAACTTGTCATATTTTGAACATAAATTTTCAAAAGGTCCTTGTTTTTTGAACTTTGACCTTACAACAAAAGATGGTTCATGCATTAACATGGCAGGTGAATTTTCAAAAAAGGATAATGAAACTTTAAGTAATAGAAATCAAAATCTCTGTTTTGCAGAAGTAGGGACAGGAATGATGGACAGAGTTGAAAAGTATAATGCAAGTGTAGTTGAAAGGGCTGTATTCAATTATCACAAACAGATTTGCGAGCAAAGATGGCAGGATTTTAATAGGGGTGCTTTAAAGAGTTGGGATTATTATTTAGACGATAATATACAATTTGAATAGGAGAGAATATTTTCTCTCTTTTTTAATTTGACTATTGACCTTGCTTTATTTTTATGATAAAATAAATCAAGGAGATACTAATGCTAAAATATCATGATTTTTGTAAACAATATTTAGATTCACAAAACTTTTATAAGCCAAATGGCAATGTTGATAGTGATAAATATAAGCAGTTTTTAAAAAATGAAACAATTTATCACAAACTAGAAAATATATCTGTACAAGATTTTGGAGATTTTCTTAAACTTGCATTAAGTGTAGATAGGCATGTTTATAAATGCATAATAAATGATGAACTTTATCCAGATTATAAAATTGCAATTTTAAAGGATTCTCTTGCTGGGGGAGGAATTCATTTAAGGCTTGCATTTCCAGATGAGCCTCTTTTAACATTAATTGAAAGATTGAAATATACAGTTATTGATGATGGGGGAGATGGTGTGATTTTGGAAATGGTTGAAGATCCTGAAGATATAGAGCCATTTATTATTGGAAGGTGTGTTGCTACATATCATGAAGTTATGCAGGCTCGATGGATGGACTATGATGAGGGCAGAGGGAAAATTAAAGATTGGCATTACTATTTACACCTTCCTGAAGATTATTTTGAAAGATAAATTAAAAAAGAGAGTCATCTCTTTTTTTTGACAAATAAAAAATTGACTACATATATAATAATATGTTTTCTAAAATCATACTAAATAAATCGAATTTACTACATAATCTAAATTCAATCAAAAGTTTTTGTAATAATGCCCAAGTTTGTGCAATGGTCAAGGCCAATGCCTATGGGCATGGAATCAAAGAAATTGTTGGAGTTTTAAAGGGGAGAGTAGGAGCCTTTGGCGTTGTAAATATAGACGAAGCGATAAAGGTGAGGGAGGTTGATAAAAGTACACCTGTCATAATTTTTAGCGAATGTGATGCAATTGAAAAAGCATTGGAATACAATATTTCTTTATCTATAATTTCTATTAAAAGCTTAAAAAATATAATAAAAATCTCAAAAAAATGTAGAATAAAGCCCAAACTGCATTTGAATATCAATACTGGCATGAACAGATTTGGAATTAAATCACACGAAGATTTCCAAAAGGTTATAGCCATTTTGAGAAAAAATCATTTGCAATTAAATGGAATGTTTACACATTTTTCGTCTTTGACAACTGACGAAAATTATACAATAAGGCAACGCGAAATCTTTCAATCCTATATAGATTTGCTTCCACAAGATTTTAAACCAATTATTCATGTTGGAGGAGGCAACTCTTTATTTAAAGAAAAAGGATTTGAAATGTATCGAGTAGGAATGTTTCTTTATGGTTATGGTCATGCTGGTTTATTGCCAGTTATGAGTGTTTGCTCAACAATAGTTACCATGCAAGAAGTAAAAAAACAAGAGCATGTTGGCTATATGGCTTCTTTTACTGCTCAAAATGATATGCAGGTGGCGGTTGTTCCAATAGGATATGATGATGGTGTTAAACGCGGTCTTTCTAACAATTTTTATGTTAAAGTTAAAGGTACGCTTTGCAAGAATGTTGGGAAAATTTGCATGGATTGTTTTATGATAGATGTGACAAATGTTAAAGTTAAGAT
>CAMUNJ010000103.1 GCA_947090235.1 uncultured Bacillota bacterium | reverse complement strand
CAGAGCGTCTTATAAGTTAAAAAACGGCAAAGCTCAGGATAGAGTGGAAGAGATTGATGGTATTCCTGTTTATTATCCCGAAAATTTTATTCAAGCAAGAGAATACACAGAGTTTTTAAAAGATAAAAAAGCGGTTATAATATCTACAGATCTTTGTGACAAGGATGATCGTGAAAGAATATTAGATTTTTATAATGGCGTAGTAGCGGGCATTGGCGCAAAGTTTATTGTTTTAGATGAGGGCAGGCTTTATTTACTTTTGCCTGAAGGGTGCGAAGTTGAAGAATAAAAAACTTAATATTTGCAACATTTTAATGTTATCTTTTTTGGTCTTTGTTTTAATTTTTGACTTGGTGACCAAATATGTGATAGAAAGCAAGATGAAGTTGGGAGAAGAAGCAAGTTTTCTCCCAGGATTTATGAATTTTGTTATTGTTCATAATGACGGTGCGGCTTGGAATTTGTTTTCAGGTTTTCAAGTTTTATTGATTATTGTTACAATAATATTTCTGATTGTTTATTCGTGGTTCTTTTTTTCAAAAAAATCCAAGTCACCTCTGCTAGGCATTGCTTCGGGATTATTATTGGGTGGCTGTCTTGGCAATTTATATGATAGAATATTTTTAGGTTATGTTCGAGATTTTTTACATTTTCAGTTTATAAATTTCCCAGTATTCAATATAGCAGATACAAGTTTATGTATAGGCGTATTTTTGCTTGCTGTTTATTTTATATTTATTTATCCTAAAGAACTAAAAAAAGAAAAGCAAGAACTTGAAAAGCAGGGGGTTAAAGTTGACGGCAGTGGCGAGGTTTATACAGATGATCTTGACAAGATTGGGGGAAAGAAAAAAGAATTAAAGGATTTTTTGAACATAAAAAAACTTGTTTCTAGACGATCTAACAAAAAAAATAGTATTAACAAACAAGGTTTAGATGTTGAGGCGGCAAAAGATATTGACAAAAAAGATAAAAAGCCTGAGGAGGAAAGGGATGAAAGGTGAAATTATAGTACCTCAAGAAGTTAAGGGGGAACGATTAGACCTCTTTCTTTTATCACAATTTCCCAAATTTACAAGAGCATATTTAAAAACTCTTATTGAGAATGGAAGTTTTAAAGTAGGCGAAAAAATTGTAAAGGCTGGGTTACCTCTTAAAGCAGGTATGAAAATTACATATGAGATAGAAGAAGCAAAACCACTTGATACTAAGGCAGAAGATGTTGATTTTGAAATTATTTTTGAAAATAAAAATTTGCTTGTTGTCAACAAACCTCAAGGATTGGTCGTTCATCCTTGCTCTTCCACAAAAAACAATACGCTTGTTAATGGTTTGCTTGCTAAAGTTAAAGATTTGAGTGGAATTAATGGTACTTTAAGACCTGGCATTGTTCACAGACTTGATAAAAACACTTCTGGTCTTATGCTAGTTGCTAAAAATGATATTGCTCATTTGTCACTTGCCAAACAAATTCAAAACAAAACCTGCAAACGAAAATATTTGGCTTTATTAGAAGGGAATTTGAAGCACGAAGAAGGTGAAATAACAACTCAAATAGGACGAAATCCTAAGGATCGTAAAAAGATGGCTGTTTTGCAGCAAGGTGGGAAAGAGGCAATAACTTTTTATAGAGTTATTAAAAGATTTCAAAAATATTGTCTTGTTGAGTTCACTTTAAAAACGGGGAGAACTCATCAAATAAGAGTTCATGCAAGTCACCTTGGTCATCCAGTTGTTGGAGATGATATCTATGGAAAGGCAAATAAGGGTTTAAATGGACAACTTTTACATTCTTATTATATAGAATTTGACGAGCCAAGCACCACCGAAAGACTACATTTTGAGGCTAGTCTACCAAATTATTTTGAGAAATTTATTGAAAAGTTAATATAAAAAATCCACGAGAGGTCGTGGATTTTTTATTCGGTTATACAAATAAGAGTGATTACATTATTGTTTCAGTTTTCAAATATCCTTATTAGATTATCAAATATTTGATTTGTTAAATTGATTGCAATTCTGTTATTCCAACATGGCGTTTCTTTCTTTCGGCTTCAATTAGGCTTGAAAGCATATCTCTAACTTCATAAGGTTTTGCAATATGACGAAGGTGGAAGCATGGTGCTTTTGCATCATTTGAGAAAATTTCAATTGTTCCAGTCTTGAAAATTTTATCTGCCAAAGAAAGTTGCAAAGTAAGGTCAAAGCAACGATATACATTGATTTCATCAATTATTGCAGTCAAAAATCCTTTATGACGGAATAATTTGATCCATTCGCCTTCTTTTTCAACTAAATAATAACGATAGAAAGACCAAGGTAAACCTAGGTGTCTTTTTCTATCTTGCCATAATACTTTTGTTCCTTTTGGAAATCTCATAGTTAGTCCTCCAACTACATAAATAATAACCTAAAAATAACAAAAAGTAAAGAGTTTTTATTAATTTTTTTAATTTTTATATTTACACAACAAAAAAAGCCCAAATAATTGGGCCTTTTTAGAAATAATTAAATGTTTTGTTTGTGTTTATAATTGTGTTATTTACAACCGTTTCCGCAACCGCAGCCACAAATGAGTAAAAGGGAAATTATTGTGCATGGGTCAATTTGGCAACCGCAACCACAGCATTGTAAAAGTAATAATAAAGTGACGATAGAACATACATCACAGCCACCTTGACAACCACAAGAGTTGTTGCCACAACCATTATTAAAGAAATTCATTTGTTCCTCCTAAAATTTTAACTTATGTATTTATGCGAATATGCACATTTATTGCATTTACATTCGCACATTAACATATTATTAAGTCTTCTTAATAAGTGTGCATAAGATATTTTAGAAAATTTTCAGTTTATTCATTTTTTTGACCTCTTTCGACAAAAGTAGTGAAATTTCTCTCGCATATTTATTTTGTCCACTCACAAAATATTTTTGATTTTAATAAGGCAAATTCCTTGACATTACCTAGAAAATAAGATAAAATAGGGTGTTGAAAAATTTACTTATATTAATGCGAGGTTATATTTATGACAAAATCATCAAAAAGCAAGACTAACAAAATTTTTAAAGGG
>CAMUNJ010000102.1 GCA_947090235.1 uncultured Bacillota bacterium | reverse complement strand
TTTCACCTACAAGAAAAGGTTTATTTAAAAGATTTTTGTCTACACTCAAAATTTCAAGAGTTTCACCTTTAACAAAACGATTGCGTTGTTCGAAAATCACGCCGTCATCACTTTTATCAACTACAACAGCAACAAATTCATGACTTTGCACTGGCATACTATCTTCAAGATATTCCTTGTCATTTGCTCCAAGATAAAAACCAGTTGTATATTGACGATGGCTTGTTTTTTCAAGTTCTTGCACAAGTTCTTTCGTCGCTGCTAAATTATTGTCTAATGCCATGCGATAAGCATTTACAACTGTTGCAACATAATAAGCCGATTTCATACGCCCTTCTATTTTTAAACTTGCGATTCCCGCATCTTGCATTTCTTTTAAATGCTGGATCATATTCATATCTTTAGAGTTCAAAATATATGTGCCGCGTTCGTCTTCCTGCATTTCATACTCATCTTGACGGTTTTCTTCGCGAATATAATACTTCCACCTGCACGCTTGAACACACGCTCCACGATTAGATTCTCTTCCTGTCAGATAGTTTGAAAGCAAACATCTGCCAGAATAAGAAATGCACATTGCGCCATGAACGAAGGCTTCAAGTTCAATCCTGTCACCTACTTCATCATGCATTTTTTTGATTTCACCTAAACTCATTTCTCTGGCAAGAACAATACGCTTTGCTCCCATTTCGGCGTAAAATTTAATCGCCTCGCTGTTTGTCACATTTGCCTGAGTTGAAATATGAATATCTAAACTTGGTGCTTTTTTATGAATGTAATGTATAAGCCCAACATCACTAACAATAATTGCATCCACACCCGCTTTTTGAAGTAAATCAAGATATTCGTCTAATCCCTCAAAATCGCAATCTTTTGCTACAATATTGAGTGTTATATATCCTTTCTTTCCGCGTTCATGTAGATATTTCATAGCCTCAACAATTTCGTTATCGTCAAAATTGCCAGCAAAGGCACGAAGACCATATCTTTTGCCAGAGAAATACACAGCGTCTGCTCCAAAATGAACAGCCGTGATTAATTTTTCCATATTACCCGCAGGTGCTAATAATTCCATTACTCTCTCCTTTTTATCTCTTCTTTTCTTTTAAGAAAAAAACAAAAGAAAACTATTGCGATTTAATCGCAAACTTTTTACTTTAATTTTTTAATTAAATCAAATATAGTTTCCTTGCTTTCGCTCGATAAATTATTAAATATCTCCAATATTTCTTTGTCTTGCTTATTGTATTCAGTTCCCAAATAGAAAAAATCTTGAGGTGATATATCAACCAAATCGCAAAATTCAAGTAATGTGCTAACTTTTAATTCAACACTTTTATTTTCAATTCTTTTCATAAATTGCTCACTATAACCCAGTTTTAAACTAGCATCTCGCTTAGACAAATTAGCTTTTGTCCTAAAAAATGCTACTCTATTTATTACTTCATTATAATCTATTTTCTTTTTCATATATTACTCCTATAGTTAATTATAATACAACTCTAACTTTTCTATCCGTCACTGAGTGACCCAAAAAATTAAAAATATATACAAAATCAGTCAATAAATGATTGACTTTTGTAAAAATATGTCATATAATGATTGAAAATCAGTCATACAAAGGAGTATTTGGTCATAAATGAAATGTTATATAAGAGGTCATAGATTTGCTACATTAAATATTACACAAATTAAAAGACTTGAAAAATATGTCAAAAAGGTAATAAAAGAGTATAATGTTGATGAGTTTATTTTTCATCATATTTATATATTAAGTAATCAAATTTTTCAAATTGTTAGCAAAGTTCTTCAAGAATATCCAAATATCAAAACAACTTTCTTCTCTAACGACAAAGATTGCAAAATAGTAAAATTAAAAAGCCAAAAAGTGAAATCTAATAATAAATCCCCTGATATGTTTGTTGATAAAATTAAATATTTTGAAGTTAATTATCATTATCCTAAATGTGACATTTTATTAAATTATCATATCATTGATAATGTAAACATCTGCATTTTTCTTTTTGATCATAAAATTATAAAAAACAGAGCGGGAGTGACCGCTCATGCTTATGATTATGCTTTAAAAAAGAAAAAGATTGTTTTTAATATTGCTTATAAATAACTATAAGTTTACATTAGGTTTAGCAGTCAAACTTAAATCTGCAAGGCCTAAACCATCTTTTAACATATAATAAGCGGCTGAGCCAATCATTGCAGCATTATCTGTACAATATTTAAGAACAGGACTATAAACTTCAAAATCATTTTTAACTGCAAACTCACGAAGTTTCTCATTTAATCTATAGTTTGCACCAACACCACCTGCTACAACTAACTTTTCAATACCTGTCATTTTGATTGCTTTGGCTGCTTTTGTACAAAGTTCGTCTGTCACACACTCTTGAAAGGAACAGGCTATATCTGCTTTATCAATTTCTTCGCCTTTTTGCGTTTTGTTATGCACCAAGTTCACAACTCCTGTTTTAACACCACTAAAAGAAAAGTTTAGTGTATTTTGCAAACTATGAGAAATTACAAAATCGTATTTCTTTTGACCTAACTTTGCAAGCTTATCTATTTCAGGCCCTCCTGGATAAGGTAACCCTAAAACACGGGCAACTTTATCAAATGCCTCACCAACCGCATCATCAACAGTAGAGCCTAAAAGTTTAAAAGAGTTATAATCCTTTATCTCAAGTAATGCAGTGTGCCCACCACTTACCATAAGACATACAAAAGGCGGTTTTAAATCTGGATGAGAAATATAATTTGCAGCAATATGCCCATGAACATGGCTGACTGCAATAAGAGGAATATCAAGACTATAGGCAAGTGCCTTTGCAAAATTCACTCCCACCATTAACGCGCCAACAAGTCCAGCTCCATAAGTGACAGCAATAGCGTCAATTTGATTTTTCTTAATTCCCGCCACCTCTAAGGCTTCATCTAAAATATTAGATATTGCCAAAATGTGATTTCTAGACGCAACTTCAGGAACAACACCTCCAAAACGCCTGTGAATTTCAATTTGCGAGGCAATAATATTAGAAAGAACTTCACGCCCATTTTTAACAACTGAAATACTAGTTTCATCACAAGAAGATTCTATAGAAAGAATAAGCACATCATTTTTGTGCCTAAGCTCTTGAAATTTAATCTTCATTCTATCAAAATAACTCATAACACTAGGATTATAGCACAAAAAAAAAGAATTGTAAATTCTTTATACCCAA
>CAMUNJ010000101.1 GCA_947090235.1 uncultured Bacillota bacterium | reverse complement strand
TGAATTTATAGCCAGGATAAATAAAAATCTTTGTTTCTTTCGTTTGTGGCGTAATTATCCCCTTTTCGTCAGCACAACTTTCAAGCACCCTGACAGAGGTTGTACCAACTGCTATTATTCGTCGGCCTTCTGCTTTTGCTTTATTGAGTTTATCAGCATTTTCAGGTGTCATTTCAATGTATTCGCTATGCAGATCATGATTTAAAATGTTGTCTTCTTTGACAGGTCTAAATGTGCCAAGCCCAACATGAAGCAAGACCTCAACAATTTCAACACCCTTATCTTTAATTTTTTCTAACAATTCTGGTGTAAAATGTAATCCTGCTGTTGGTGCGGCTGAAGAGCCTTCAACTTTGGAATAAACTGTTTGATATCGTTCTTTATCTTTCAACTTTTCGTGAATATATGGTGGCAACGGCATAGTGCCAACCTCGCTTAAACGCTGTTCAAAAACTCCGTCAAATATAAATTTTATTGTGCAAGCACCATACTCGCCTTTTTCAATTACCTCACACAAAAGATTCTCACTAAATGTTATTTTTGTGCCAATATCTAATCGTTTTTGAGGTCTGGCAATTATTTCCCATGTTGTTAAGTCTTTTCTTTTTTGTAAAAGCACTTCAATTTTTGCACCAGTGTCTTTATAGCCATACAATCTTGCAGGCAAAACTCTAGTATTATTAATGACAAGTACATCACCCTTTTGCAAATAGTCCACAATATCATAAAAATGTTTATGTTCGATTTTATCTTCATTTTTATTATAACACAAAAGCCTTGAACTATCTCTTGGTTCAACAGGCGTCTGTGCTATGAGTTCCTCAGGTAAATCATAATAATAGGAACTTTTTAAAAGTAAATTTTTGTTTGTCATATTAATCAACTATTTTATGCTGTTCTGGATACCATGCTGGTGTGCAAGACATAGCAACTTTGCAATGCGCATTCCAAAAATATTTTTCTCCTTTATCTATTAGGATTGCATCACCTTGTTTAAAGGAGATAGTTTCTTTTTCAGTTTGCAAAATCCCCACCCCGTCAAGTACAAGAATCATTTCTTTAACTTCAGTATTTACGCAATAACCTTTTTCGGGGTAAATTCCATTTATTTCAGCGGTCGCTATATCAATTTCTTTATCGCCAAAGTCATATTCTGTGGCTATACATAAATTGCTATTTTTAAATTTTTGCGTTTGATCTAATTTTATAAATTTCATATTTCCCTACTTCACGAAATAATCTTTTCCAAGGTGTTTATATGCTTGCTCCATGGCGACACGGCCGCGTGGTGTGCGTGAGATAAAGCCAAGTTGCAAAAGGTATGGCTCGTAAACATCTTCGATTGTAGTTGCATCTTCGCTTATTGTTGCGGCAAGTGTATCAAGGCCGACTGGGCCACCACCAAATTTATCAATTATTGAAAGTAAAATTTTACGGTCGATTGTGTCAAGGCCGAGTTCATCAATTTCCATTTTGGCAAGTGTGCTTTCTGCAATCTCTTTCGTTATTTCACCTTTGCTTTGCACTTGAGCATAATCTCTTACGCGTTTCAAAAGGCGGTTTGCAATACGAGGTGTTCCTCGTGAGCGTTTTGCAATTTCTGTGCAAGCGTCATCATGGATGTTTGCACCCAGAATTTTTGCTGAACGCTTGATAATAACTTTAAGTTCCTCAGTAGAATAAAGTTCCAATCTGCATATTACACCAAAGCGGTCACGGAGTGGATTGGTAAGCATACCTGCTCTAGTTGTTGCACCGATAAGCGTGAAAGGTTTGATTTTCAATCTCATATTTCTAGCGGACGGTCCTTTGCCCACTATAAAATCGAGTGCAAAATCTTCCATAGCTGGATAAAGTATTTCTTCAACTGTTTTGTTAAGTCTATGGATTTCATCAATAAACAAAACATCATTTTGATTCAGATTTGTCAGGATTGCGGCTAAATCTGCGGCATGTTCTATTGCAGGTCCAGAGGTAACCTTAAATTGACTGCCCATTTCATTAGCAATAATGTGAGATAGCGTTGTTTTCCCAAGTCCAGGAGGGCCATAAAGTAAAACATGATCAAGACTTTCTTTTCTAGACTTTGCTGCTTGAATATAAACTGAAAGAGCCTCTTTAACTTTATCTTGTCCCATATATTCCTCAAATGAAGTTGGACGAAGAGAATTTTCTATTTCAGCATCGGTCAAATTTTTAGTGCTAGTGATAAAGCGATTGTTTCCAAGGTCTTTATCTTTATTGCTTTCTATCATCCTTTATACCCCCTTAATGCTTTTGAAATAATCTCTTCGGCAGTTGCATCTTTGCTTGCATAACTTCTTGCAAGAGTGTATGCATCATTTTTATTTATTCCAAGTGAAATTAAAGTATCAGTTGCCATTTGAACAGCATCTTCGTTATACTCTTCAACAAAAGTAGTTTCTTGATTTACACCCAAAGTGCTAACTTTATCTTTGAGTTCAACTGCAAGTCTTTCGGCAGTTTTTTTGCCAAGGCCTTTTATAGTGGATAACATTTTTATATCTTGTTTTGCTATTGCAACAATAAGGTCAGATAGTTTCAACCCAGATAAAATTCCTATTGCTACTTTTGGGCCAATTCCACTTACTGAAATAAGTTTATTAAACAAATCGCGTTCTTCCTGACTAGCAAAACCATAGAGAGAAACCCCATCTTCGCGTACGGCCATATAAGTATAAATTTTAATAGGTTCACCCATTGGAAGGCAAGTTAAAGTATTTGAAGATACGCCAACCTCATAACCTACGCCATTGACATCAATAAAGATTGCATTTTCTTGCTTTTCTTCAATTATACCTTTTAAAAATGAAATCATATTTTCTCCTATTTTTATTATGTATTACTCTTCTTGTAAGAAAAGTAATCAAAAGAAAACTAAACGATTTTACTTTTTGTTTTCTCAAAAACTAAAATCGCACTTTTATTTTTTTTGAAAACAAGTGAAATTTTAACAAAACATTTGAAATCTTTGAAAAAGATGAAAATGCGTTGCTTTAGTTCTTTTGCTTCTTTTCTATAAAGAAAAGAATAATAAAATTACATGAAATTTGTATTTAATGCACTGCTTGTCTGGCTGTGGCAAATTGCAACAGCAAGTGCGTCTGCAGCATCGTCTGGTTTAGGAATAGAATTTAAACCTAAGATAGATTTAACCATAAATTGAACTTGTGCTTTTTCGGCTCGACCATTTCCCGTTAAAGCCTGTTTAATTTGAA
>CAMUNJ010000100.1 GCA_947090235.1 uncultured Bacillota bacterium | reverse complement strand
GCATAAACATAACTTGTGAAGCACATTTTCTAGACAATCACTTATTTCAAAACTAATATGAAAACAAGATTAGATATATATTTAACTTTAAAAAATTTGACCAGCACACGAACAAAGGCACAAAGCCTTATCAAAGATGGGCTGGTTTTTGTCAATGATAAAGTTGCAACAAAGCCTTCTATTGAGGTTGATGATGATGACCTTATCAAAATAAAAGAACATGATGAGTACGTTTCTCGTGGAGCTTATAAACTTTTGGGAGCGTTGCAAAGCTTTAAACTCGACTTTAATCACAAAACTGTGCTTGACATTGGCGCATCAACTGGCGGCTTTACGCAAGTTGCTTTGCAGCATGGAGCCATAAAAGTTTACGCCCTTGATGTTGGCAAAGATCAGCTTGACAAAATCCTTGTACAAAATTCAAAGGTTGTAAATATGTCAGGAAGAGATATAAGGACATTAGAAAAAGAAGAAGTCAAAGATGTAGAACTTATTATTGGCGACCTATCTTTTATCTCACTAACAAAAATTTTACCTTATATTAAAGAATTGTTTGGTAAAATAGAAACAATGTTTTTATTTAAACCTCAATTTGAATGTGGCATGCAAATAGCCAAAAAGAATAAGGGAATTATAAAAGATAAACAAATCCATATCAAACTTTTAAATGAATTTATAGAATTTACTAATTTAATAGATTTCAAAACTTGCAATATTGCCCCTTCCCCTATCACTGGCGGTGATGGCAATCATGAATATCTAATTCACTTTAATGCCAAGCCACAAAAGTTTGATATTAATAAAATTATTGAAAACGCGTTTAAAAATAAAAACTAGGGTTACCCCTAGCTTTTTTATTCTGCTTGTTTACCTGCTGCTTTTGCATTTTCAACACTCAAGCTGTTTGAAATCAATTTTGCCTCACCTACTGTCACTCCATACTTTTCAAGTATATTATTTGCTTCTTGCCTTCTTTCAACTTCTGCAACAACTTGGTCAAGCGTAAACTTTGTTGATTCAACCTTTCCACTATGAGAATCCATTCCTTCATATGTGGCAAACTCAAGCTTGTCATCATGATAAAATAAAGGATATTGCGAACTAAATAAAATATCTCCGTTAGAAATATTTTTCAATGCTATCACATCTGAACGATATCCTTTAATACAAGTAATCAAAAATTGATCTTTAGCAATTCCATTAATAATCTCACCTTCTTTGCAAGTATACATTCCTTTTTCAGTCAATACTGTAGGATGTATTACTCTTGCCATAGTTAAACTTCCATCAGTTGTTAAGCAAGGCTTAACTTCTCTCAAAACCATTGGACAACACTTTTCATAATCTTTTTTGCTAAATTGCGCCAAACCTGAAGCATGTCCTCCTCTCTCTTCAACACCCTCGTTGTTGAGTGGCGAACAAAACTCTACCAGCCCACTGACCTCTGCTATTTCACGCTTAATAGGTTCACATATTTCATAATATTTGTTTCTTATTCTATATACATGAGCCTCACTTATTTTATCTGCATCAACAAATTCTTCCGAAAAGTTTGACTTTCTGCCACCTACTTCTACATCAATACCCTTTCCATATTTTTCTTCAAATTGTTCTTTTGTCATAAAACCCTCCTCTGGTCAGCCTCATATTAGCACGGGGGGGGGATTTGTCAACTAAAAAATAAAATTTCTTCGAAAAAGTTTAAAAATAAGGTTAAATTTATTAAAAAACAGGGTAATCCCCTGTTTTTAGCATTCATTAAAATTTTCATACAAATCTTGACGATATAGTTCAATATAATCTCTTCGCAAAGCAAACTCATCTCTTACAACTTCTTGATTTGCTTTAAAAAGTTTTGGATTGTCACCATTCATATTTACAACACTTGGCGCAAGGATTACGCCTTTATATATCCATGCATTAAAATCAAGTACCTTTTTCATCTCTTTTACAGCGTCAATATTTTTATAGGTTTTGGCAATTTCTTCCAATTTTTCAATATCATATCCGCTTAATTCATATAACGCATCCTTATATTTGTTTTGATAAGGAGATGAAAGAGCCTCATCATCAGCGTTATTTACAATAGTGCGAAGTTCTCTTACTTTATCATTTGAGGCGTACTTTCTTTCAATACGCTCTGCAATTTCATACTTTTCTAAACCTTCATATCTTCTATACTCTTCTTCACGCATTTTGATAAGCTTAATTCTTTCAATTTCGCCATATCTCTTATTTGAAGATTTTTCATCAACCCTTGCAAGTGGATTTCCAAGCTTGTCTATATCTGCCCTTGCACAAGCCATGATCTCTTTAAGTCTAGGCACAATAAGTGGTGCACGCATATCAAACATTCTTGGTAAAAGCACAATTGCCTTGCGGCAAAAATTTGCCGATTTAAGTGTGAACTCTGCATTTCTATTAATAAGTCCATCTTTTTGAGCAAGAACTTCATAAAGTGCAAGGCTTGCAGGGCAAACAGGTTCTTCAAGTTTAAGCATGCCTTTTACAAGTGCTGGGTCATCGAAGAAATAATCAATAACTTCATGTGCTGACAAATGAACTGTTTTGACATATTCACGAATGTACTCCATTACATCCTCCCTATATCAAAATTTTAGCACACTTCTTCGACAAAATCAATACCCAATTTTAAAGTTTTTAAAGTTTATCACTATTACAAAAAGAATATAAATAAGCTTTTTTCACAAAATAAAGTTATGCTAGATATCAAATCTAAAATTGTTTTAAAACTTTTAAGCAAAGAATGCCCAAATGGTGCTTACAAAATTGTTGACGCCAGCGACATTATTTCTGCTATGCCCAACAAATATAAGGTTGACAGCGAGGGTCTCGAACACATTTTGATTTATCTTGAAAGACAAGATTGCATTTCCATCAAATATGATGACGATAATGTATATTGTCTTGCTATCATGCCATATGGTTATCAAATCTGCGAAAACTCAAATCAAAAAGAAAGTCCTAAGAAAAAAGGACTTCCTATAGCTGTATATATCTTATTATTGTTTTTGTTAACACTATGTTCAAGTTTTATTGCAAACTTACTTGCAAAACTTATTCACCTTGCTTAAACTTTTCCACCAATTCTTCCATATCTTCGTTTGTGGCAAAATCTCTCACCTTTTGGTCATTAGCTATACTGTACACCCCATCACTTCCAATAATTACATGATCAATGAAATTACAATTCATAAAGTTTGCAACATTTCGTATAAT
>CAMUNJ010000099.1 GCA_947090235.1 uncultured Bacillota bacterium | reverse complement strand
GAGCAACCATTACAAATGCCAATCCCTATATAATTCACATTTTTAGGAATAGTTATTGTTTCCAATTGTTTACAATTGAAAAAGGCATAAGGATAGATTGTTTCAACGCTTTCTGGCAACACTAATGATTTAAAACCGCAACCCCAAAATGAGCTATCACCGATAAATTTTACATTGCTTCCAAACACAACTTCAAGTGACGAGCAATTTTGAAATGCAAAATTTTCTATTCTTGTAATGCTATCTGGCAATATAATTTTCTTTATTTTTGTGTTGTTTTGAAAGGCACCAACGGAAATACTTGTTATTCTAATATCATCGCCTTTAACACAAACCGGTTTATCAATGCTATATTCATAAACCCAAGTATATTTTTGAGTGTATATTTGCGAGTAAAAATCATAATATCCTGCGGCGCCATTTTTATAATTTTCGTCTAAAAAATTAAAGGCTTCCCATTGTTCATTAAAAGTTATTGTGCCAGTAATGTTTTCAGTGCCACCAATTGAATAGCCACTTGGAATTGTCACTACTTCATCATCACCAGAATAATCAGTTATGGTAGATCCGTTGAAAGAAAAGCCTTCAACTTCAATTAAAGGCTCTTTTTTCAAAACGGTATTTTGAGTAAATGCAAATAAGAATAAAGCAAAAACTCCAAAGATAACAAACAAAACGCCCCAAGATAGTGTAGTTTTACTCTTATCCATATAAACTCCTTAAATTTCGCTTAATTTATAAATTTTGCTTGAATAATTAGCCCAATTGCCATAATTGATAATTTGATCGTAAATGCTATCATTTACATAAATTCTTTGAATATAGGCATTTGAAAAAGCCAATCCACTCATATCTGGAACATTCCATTCGTTATTCAAATAAACAGTGGAAAGTAAAGGACAATTATAAAAGCTGTTTTGTCCTAAGTAATACAATGTGCTTGGCAAAGAAACATTTGTAAGTGCTCTGCAATTATAGAAAGCTGAATTTTCTATGCGTTCAAGGCCTTCGTGCAAAGTAAGATTAGTTAAGTTTCTGCAATAATAAAATGCTTGTGAATAAATCATTCTAACATTGCTTGGAATTTCTATTGTAAAGATATTGTCACAATTATAGAATGTCATATCGTAGATTTCACTTATTCCAGTTGGAATATTGATTGTTGTGAATGCGTCACAATTTTGGAACGCTTGGCCGCCAATATAATTGACGGTATCTGGTAGCTCAATGTTTTGCAACTTTTGACAGTTCATAAAAGCACCATGTTCTATTCTTTGTAATTCTTCTGGCATATTAACATGTGCAAGTTTTGTGCAGCCAGAAAAAGCATTGTCTGCGATAGTCGTCACCGTGTTAGGGATAACAACAGATGTGATATTGACATTGTTTTGGAAAGCACCGGAGCCAATTGCGGTCACTTTGTAATCAGTGCCTTCAATAACTTGGCGTTTCTTGTATGATAGAGTGTAGAGCTCTTGATAGTAGGTGTTTCCCCATTCGTCTTGGTAATTGCCTGTTTTGTTTTCAATCGAATAAGATTTAATTCCTAATCTGTTGGCTTTGTCAATCAAAGTGTAAATTGAAGATGAGTTCATCTCTACATTCTCAACTTGTGATGATAGAGAATAAGTTGCTGGGATTTCAATTTCTGTTTTATCGCCAATATAGGCAAGCAATGTGCCATTCTCATCAAAAGAATAGTTAGAGAATTCACTTTTATTTGTGTTTAAATTGTTTGCACCACTTGTTTGAGTAAGGCCGATAACAAAACCAAAACCAATAACAATAGCAAGCAAAATCATCGCAATGGATATGCCGGCTTTACTTTTTGATTTATTTTCTTCCATAAATACTCCTGTTTTATAAATAGTTTTCTTGTTGTAGCATAGCGTCAAATAGAAAATCGTATTTGTGCTCGCTACGTTCTTTCATTTCGTTAAACATCTCTTTTTCGGTTGTTAGTTCAAAAACTCCTTGACATTCGATTGAGTGGTCATCTTCATCTGTGATTTGAAATCCAAAAAATTGTGGTATGCCGGCAAGCCAATCTGCATATTGTTTAACTTCATCTTCCAATAATTCATCTACAATTGATTTGTCGTAATCTTTAACTTTGTTTTTCATAACATAAACATAGCCGACTTGTCCGCTATCCCAAGGATCCATAAAATCGTGGGTGGAAACAGTAATGCCAGAGTGGTCTAAAAGGTAAAGCGGCTTTATAATAGCAATGTTTTTTTCGTTATTTTTAATCCATTCAGCAAACTCGGCTGGATTTTTAAATCCGTGTTCATCACCAATTTTATAATCTCTATGAAAACAAACCATTTTAGTTATATTAGAGTCTTGATAATATTCTCTTGTGCTTTCTATGTCATCAGGAAAAATGTTTAGCGTTAAGCCTTTTCTTTTAATTCTCATAGTTCTGCGACCTTTTTATTGAAAAATTTGTATCTTTGATCCATACATTCTTTTAAAATTTCATAGTCAGCGTAAACATCAGCACATTCTGGAATTTCATATAGGTCCACATATTTTTTGCAAAGTTCAACTTGTTTGTCGGTTATGTCAGTATTTTCGCCAGTATCATAGTCAATGCTTACAAAATAACAAGTGCCTGCAACAAAGTCTTTATATTCTGGCAACCAAAAGTTTCCAGTGAGATTATCAAGTTTGCCTTCATCATTTACATATATATCAATTTTGTGACCAAGTGGAAATGGCACACATTCAATAAGCCCGCCAACAATTTCTTGCAAATTTTCAAGTTTATCCTCAACTTCCTTAATATAAGGCTCTTTGTTTGGCTCTTTAATCAACATTTTGATTGTTTTGCTCATGTTTACTCCTATATTCGCAATAGTTTTTGTATCTCATAAGTTCCCATTGACTTGCATAAAAAGCTTGCTGAATAGAAATTGCAAGAATAGGTTTAATTTTATCTCTTTCAGCCTTTGGATAGTCTTTAAGATTTTCTCTTAAAGCCCTAAGTTTTTCTAAAAGTTCTTGTTTGGATTTATAGTCAATGTCTTGCAATATAAATGCGAGTTCTCCACCGATATTAAGCATTTTGCACCTCGCTTTCAGCAGCTTTAACTTTTGCTCTTGTTTTCTTAACTGTTTTTTGTTCTTCAGGTTGCGTGTCTGCTTGCACCGCAGCGTTGCCAAGAGCTTGTTCTGCTTTTTTATCCAAATCTCTAACAGCCTTTTCAATGGCACTTTCAACATTTGCAAGCATTTGTTTTGTGACAGAACG
>CAMUNJ010000098.1 GCA_947090235.1 uncultured Bacillota bacterium | reverse complement strand
CTGAAAATCAAGAACTTGCTTTAAAACTTGATGAAGAGGGTATTCAATTAACTTCTAGCGAAAGCAAAACTTTGAATTTACTTTTAAAATGTTTAAATCTAATTCAAAATGAAGTTGCTTGTGAATATATTCCATTGCAAAAAGTTGAAGAAGTTAAGGCGGTTGATTTTAAGGTTAAATATGATCAATTTTCTAAAAAGCCTATTTCTATAATTTGGGCAAAAGATAAATTATGGCGTAATATTCGCTTTAAGGCTTTTGCAGATTATCTTATGTTATTTGGCAGTTTTGCAAAAATAAAATACAACTATTTGCCACAAGAAATCACTTCTCTTGATAGCGAAATTGAAGAGTTGCTTTTACCTATTCGCATATATGCATATGGAATGGCAAGAGAATATTTTCTTATGCAAAATTTAAGTGAAGATGCAGATATTTGGGAGGTTAGATTCAAGGATAGTCTTTGCGTTTTGGCTAGAAAAAAGCAAGATGTAAAAATGCCTTGTAGGAGGTGGTTATGATAATAAACAAAAACCTCGTTAAAGGCAAAAAAAATCTCAAAAAAATCTTATTTACGATGTTTTTGAAAACTTTGTTAACTCAAAACTTGCAGATAGCAGACAAGAAATAAAAAATGTTTCTTCTACCTACAACTTTGAAATTAGCGATGGCGAACTAAAAACTGGTTATGGTTTTAAAAAACTTCAAATGCCAACTTCAACTTATAATCTTGATAGTGAAGAAGTTCTTTCTCTTGATGGAAACGAAGTTTATGCTTTATGGTCTTTTAAATGGTATAGTTCTGTTGCAAAAGAAAATAGATATTATATTGTATATTTTAATGATTTGAATAGGCTTGGTTTTGCCAATCTTTTCAATACTAGGCCACTTGCTTTGTTTGCTCCAACAGATTTTACAAGTGTACCTGTTGGCAACAAAACTAGATTTAATGGCGATGATGCAATGGTTTTTTCTGGTGATATAGATGGTCTTTACTTGATGACTGGAAGTATTTCTCGAATGTATGAAGATGCACCTAAAGTAATGTCTATTTGTTGGCAATTTGATAAATATTTTGCAATTGTTGCTGGTGAGCAGGCAAATTTATATTATTCTGATAATAAAGACATAACTACATGGACAGATCAAACTATGAAGCAGATAGTTTTTGACGATGATAAAGGAAAACTAAACAAAGTTATGGCATTCAACGACTATGTTTATGTGTTTAGAGATTTTGGAATAAGTAAAATTTCAATTTATAGTACAAAAAATCTTTTTGATGTTAGCGGGATTTATCAATGCGATAGTTTTATTTATCCAGGCACAATAGCGTCGTCTGGAGATAAGATATATTTTCTTGAGGGCTCAGGAATATATTCTTTTAATGGTTCTTCCACAACAAAAATTAATCTTGATTGTGATGAACTATTAAATAAGACGCAAAAGCATAATTCCAGTGCAGTTTGCTTTGAAGGTAAATATTATCTTGCATGTAGATATGATTTTGCAGACGGCAAAAGCATTGGTTGCGAAAATGAAAGCGATTATATCAACAATGTACTAATAATTTTGGATTTGGTTTCTAAAAAGGTGAATCTTGTTCGAGGTGTTGATATCAGGCAACTTTGCGTTTTGAACAATCCTTACAAAAGCAAGGTGGTTGCATGTTTTAATGGTGGCAATAAAAGTTTTATTGGAGAATTAACTAAAGACGGAGAAATATTTGAGGTTGCAACAAACAAAGAGTGGACAAGTGTGCTTAGCGACTTAGATACTCCAGATAAACTAAAAAAGGTTGAGTATTTAACAATCAAAACTACAACAGATTGCCAAGTTAAAGTTGAAAGTGATAGAGGAGAAAAGATTGTCGAGGTTATTGGCAGCGACAAACTTCAAAAATTACAGATTAATTTATGTGGTCGAGAATTTAAAGTTTCATTTTTAGCGACAAGTAAAGAAGTAAACATTTCAAATGTAAAATTGGGCTATAGTATAATCTAATGATAATTTTCAATTTAGGACATATTTCCCACTACAAAAAAAAGAAATTAGTTCGAGAGGTGGGCGATATGAAAAAACTTTTTAATGAAGAAATACTAGGACAATCTAAGGATAAAGGTCTATGAGTTTTTGGAATGAAATAATAAGCGTTGTTGTTAGTAATGGAATTTTTGCCACATTATTTGTTTTTTTATTTTTCTATCAACTAAAAGATAGTTCTAAACGCGAAAAAGCATATCAGCAAACAATAACCGATCTTACTCAACATTTAGAAATGATTGAGGAGGTTAAAGAAGAGGTTAAAGAATTGCAGGGACTTATCAAAGGAGGCGAAGATGAAAAATAAATTTCGATCTTATGGCTTTTGGACAGCACTTGCTGGAGCAGTTGTGGTGCTATTAAATGCATTAGGTCAAGCCTTTGGGTTTAGCGTGAATGACGAGATTGTTACAAGTATAATTATGGCGATTGCAGGAGTGCTTGTAGTGTTTGGCGTGGTAAGTATGCCAAAAGGTGAAGACGAAAATAAACAAGATGAAATTGAAGAACAAAAAGAAGATCAAGAAGAATTGGAAGAAGAAAATAAAGATAACAAGCAAGAATAAAAAAGGTGCCAAGGGCACCTTTTTTTAGCAATATAAAATTCATTAGATTTTTATTGTTTCTATAGATAAAATTTTAATAAATTAGTTTTTATAAATTGTTAATTTAAAAGAAATTAAAAGTATAAAACAAAGCATTTGAAATCTTTGATAAAAGATACAAATGATTTGTTTTTAGTTTTCTTTTGTTTACTTTTCTTTAAAAGAAAAGTAATGCTAAATTAAGCCACAACTGCGAGTCCAACTTGGAATTTGTAGTTTTTGGTTGCATAGTCGGATGCAGTCGTCACTTTTACAACCTCAAAAGCAACTTCAAAGAAATCGCAACCATCACTGCCAGAGAACTTTTCTGGATTTAAAGTTCCATAAGTGTAGGTGGTTTTATCTTCCTCGTTGAAACCATTTTGCATAGTGTAGTAATTGCGTCTATCGTTGTTTCCTGTTAAAGGAAGGGCTGTGCCAATGCTTACAAGTCCGTTATACTCTTCTATAGATTGAAGTATACCATTGCCGATATCAGTAGTAAATTCACTGCAAGTGATACCTCTTGCTTTGCCATTTATGTCGTCCGAATTTATGCCATAAAGCATTGCGGTATTGTTTTTAGAGCCATAAGAGAAACCAGTATCTTGAATTGTTATTTGCATAACCTCGTATTTATTTGTGCCTTGTTT
>CAMUNJ010000097.1 GCA_947090235.1 uncultured Bacillota bacterium | reverse complement strand
TTGTGCCATTTTGAATGTCCTGACATGTTTAATCCTCCTAGTAAAAAATCTTTCTGACTAATAATATAACAAAACTCAAATCCTTGTCAAGTGAATGAAAGATATTTGTTAAAATTGGGTATTGACTTAAAAAAAATTATGTGCTAAAATTTAAGTGTAAAATTAAAGGAGAAATTTATGCCATTCATAAAAATAGAAGAAAAAGTAAAAATTGGAGATATCACAAGAATTTCAGGTACTTATGTGTTGCCAGATACAATTTCTTGCCCTTTATGTAAAGATGTTGAAATGAAATACAACGAAGGAACTGGGAAATATGAGACCGATAAATTTGGTGGAGTTGTTATGACTCCAGAAGATTATGCTAAAGATCAAATTTATTGGGCTAAAAGAGCAGAAGAAGAACAAAAAGAAAAGGAACAGTCTCAAAGGGAACAAAAAATTGAACAACTAGAAGAAGAACTAGAAGTATATAAAGATATTGTAGAGTCTGAACTTCCTTATTGATAAAAAAGATTGCCTTACGACAGTCTTTTTTTATTGATTTCATACATGATTATTGCTCCGCTTATAGATGCGTTTAAACTTTCAATCCCATCTCGCATTGGTATTCTAACTGCTAATGTGCAGATGTCACCTATTTCTTTGCTGACGCCTTGTCCTTCATTGCCAACCACTACGCCCAGTGGTAATGTCACATTATTCTTGCTTTTTTCTGCATTTGATATTTTGTTGGAAAACTCAAAGATATTTTCGCCATTCATATCGGCTTTTAACAGGCAAAGTTTGTTGACTTTAGCAAAATCTAAAAAGTCACATCGTGACATTTCATAGACCTTTGCCGAGAAAATTGCCCCAACACTGCTTCGCACAAGTTTTGAGTTTGTTACCTTAACGCTGTCAATCAAAAACACCTCGTTAAAGCCACAAGCATAAGCTGTTCGAATGAGAGTTCCAACATTGCCTGGGTCTTGGAGCCCGTCAAGCACCAGAAAATTATCTTTTGGCTTATCTACTTTATTTTGTAGGTATTCTGCAACGCATACTACTCCCTGTGGTGTTTTGCTGTCAGAAAGTTGGTCGATTATGCTTTTGTCAACCTTATAAACATTGGTGTTTTTGTATATATTTAAATCTTCCTTTTCAACCAAAATATACTTTGGTTCCAAACCACGAACAATTGCATCATTTATGATTTTGATATTGTCCAAAAATAAGAGGCTCCCCTCTTTTTTTTGTTTCTTTAATTCTTTAATCAAATTATTTGTTGCTTTTTCCATTTAAAACCTTTTATTGTTCTTCTTCGTCAGGCGGCAATGGTAAGCCTGTAAAAGTTCCATCTATTACTTTATCTCTTACTTTGTCAGTCCATTTTCTTAAGTATTCGCATTGAGACAAATAATCTTCTTTAGTGATTTTCCCGTCAACAAAACGTTTTTCAGCATCTACCTTATGCAAAAAGAATAAAACCTTGCTATAAAACTCGCCTATACGGATTTTTGCCATCACTTGGCTTTCTTCTGCTGCCAAGGATAGTCGTTTTTCCATTTCTTGAATAAAAACAAATGAATCGTCTCCAACTTTTCTCCACCATTTCTGATATTCTGTTGGTTTGTTTAGTTCAAGTTGTTCCTTTAATGCTTTGTTTTCGGCTCTCAATTCTTCATTTTCTTGTATAAGTTCACTTTCAGTTTTTTTCATTCTAAATCTCCTGATATAAACAGTCTATCATACAATAAGGTAAAAGTCAACAATGTTAAAACATTTTTTTGGAAACCCCGAATCGCTACGTTCAGAATGATAAATATGTGTTATGGTGAAAAAAATAAGCAAATAAAAAGCATTTCGACACTTTCAAAGAAAGTTAGAAATGCTTTTTTAGTTTTCTTTTGTTTACTTTTCTTTTTAAGAAAAGTAAAAGCATTAAGCTTTTACTTGATTTACAAGTGCTGTGAAAGATTCTGGTTGACGAACTGCCATATCAGCAAGAACTTTTCTGTTAAGGTCAATATTCTTAGCTTTTAAGCCAGCAATGAATTTTGAATAAGAAATTCCGTTAAGTCTGCAAGCAGCATTGATTCTTGTGATCCAAAGAGCACGGAAATCTCTCTTCTTTTGTTTACGGCCAATGTAAGCATATTGACCAGACTTCATAACTTGTTCACGAGCTACACGGTAGAGTTTAGATTTTGCTCCTCTGTAACCTTTTGCACTCTTTAAAACTGTACGACGCTTTTTAGCAGCGTTTACACCTCTTTTAATTCTCATCTGTCAATTCCTCCTTACTTAGCCAAAAGGGTTTTAATGTTGTTTGCATTCTTTCCTGCAATGTAAGAACCCTTTCTCAATTTTCTTTTTCTGTCTTTTTTCTTGTTTGTCAAGAAGTGACCTTTTCCAGGTCTAGCAAACTTAACATCTCCGTTTGCTGTTACGTGGAAACGCTTTTTAGCGCCACTGTGTGTTTTTTGTTTTGGCATAACCTTTTATCTCCTTTTGTTTAATTCTTTTTTGGGTTTACAACGGCAAAAATATTTCTGCCAACCTTTTCAGGCTCTTTATCAAGTGTACCATATTCGCAAAGTCTACTTGCAAAATCTTTCACAATTTCAACACCTTTGTTTGCGTAAGCTTGTTCACGACCTTTCATACGAAGTGCAATTTTAACCTTGTCGCCATTTTGAAGGAACTTAACAGCACTTGTCACACGATAAGCGATATCATGTTCATTAATTGTCATAGAAAGATGAACTTCCTTAGTCTCAATGATTTTTTGAGATTTTTTGATTTCCTTCTCTTTTTTAAGTGCGTCATATTTAAACTTTCCATAGTTTAAAAGTCTGCAAACAGGTGGCTTAGAGCCTCCCGCCATTAAAACAAGGTCAAGTTCCTTTTCTTCGGCCATTTTCATTGCCTCAGCATAAGAAACAACCCCAGCCTGTGCTCCGTTTTCGTCGATTAAACGAACTTCGCTCGCATTGATTTGTTCGTTGATTAATAATTCCTTAAAAATTGTTGTAATCCCCTTTTAAATAAAAATTTGGTGGAAGCATAATTTCCACCAAACAAAATATCATAAAGCATTATCTATTTATCAAAAAAAATGACAAAAAGAATGCATCATATATTAAGTTATTACCAAGTACGCCCAATTGCGACTGGTGAGAAATGGAAATTTCTACTTTCTGACGATATATTATCACAAACGCATAACTTTGTCAACAGTTTTTGCAAAGATTTTTAAATTCCATTAAGATATTTCACTTTCTATTTGTTTATCAAGTTTATCTAACATTTCTTGTGAAATACCCCAGATTGGGTTAGAATAATTTTCTTTATTTCTTTTCAATATATTAGGTGTACTAAACTCTAAAAATCTCTCAATTTTTTGATCTGGGTTAAATTTATCTATTCGCCA
>CAMUNJ010000096.1 GCA_947090235.1 uncultured Bacillota bacterium | reverse complement strand
GCAGCATTAGTCTGCATACTGGAGATGTTATTTTTGGAATTATTGGTGATGAAGATAGGTTGACACCAACAATAGTTAGTGATGTGGTTTCTTTTGTGGAAAAGCAAAATCAAATAAATAATCTTTTAGGCAGCAGGTTGATATTTACAAAAACTTTGCTTAGCGAATTGCCTACTAAATATAAATTATATTATCGTTATGTAGGATCTCTAAGTGAAAAGTCGGCAGGGCAGATTGGTATATTTGAAAGTTTGGAAGTTTATCCTAAAGATAAAAGAGAAAAACTTGCATCTCTTAAAAGCAATTTTGAACAAGGTGTTAGAGATTATAATGATGGTAAATTTGAAGAGGCTAAAAATAATCTTTCCGAAGTTTTAAGATATGTTTCTGATGATAAACCAAGTTATATATATTTTAATCGTGCAAGTGAGCGAGTAGAAAACAAATAGAAAGTGCCATTGGCACTTTTTTTAAAATCAATTTGATTGACAATTAAATTAATTGGTGATATTATTTTGATATGAATATAAAAAGGCGTGCTAAGTTTAAAACTTGTCCTCGTTGTGGGATGAAAACCATTGAGAGTGCTCCAACTTGTGAAGAATGCGGGCTTGTTTTTGAACGCCTTAATTTTGCAACAAATAAAGATGCTAAACGAAAAATTAAACGAGGAGATAGAGAGTATATTTTAAGAACTAGAAAACTTCCTAGTGATGTAAAATATTGGAAATTGCTTCTTCTTGTTATTTTTACAGGTTTAATGGGTGGTCATAATTATTATGTTGGCCGATATTTGCGAGGTGCTTTTTTCTCCATTCTTTTTGTGATAACCATTCTTTGTTGTGTGTTAAACTCTTGGATAATGGCTTATTATCCACAATGGATGGAACTTATTGGGGCTTTAGTTATAGGGCCTTTTGGATTAGTTTGGCTTTATGATGTGACGCTTGTAATTATAAAAAAGTTTAGAGTGCCAATTGCTATTGATCTTGAAAAACAGGATTTTGATGAGGTTATAAAGGAAAAATAAAATGAAAATTGTTGTTGGAATAAGCGGTGGAGTCGACTCTTCTGTTGCGGCTTATCTATTAAAACAGGCTGGTCATGAAGTGATTGGTTTGTTTATGGTTAACTGGGAGGAAAAGGACGGCACATGCACTGCAGAAGAGGATTTTGAAGATGTTAAAAGGGTGTGCAATAAAATAGGAATTCCTTATTTTTCGGTCAATTATGCTAAAGAATATTATGATCGTGTTTTTACTTATTTTTTAGATGAATATAAAAAGGGTAGAACTCCAAATCCTGATGTTCTTTGTAATCGAGAGGTTAAGTTTGGGCCTTTCTTAGAGCAGGCAAAAAAATTAGGTGCAGATTTTATTGCTACAGGTCACTATGCAAAAAAAATAGAAAAAGATGGCAAATTTTATCTTGCGAAAGCAGATGATTTAAATAAAGACCAGTCATATTTTCTAAACCAACTTAGTCAAGAGCAACTTGCAAGTGTTATTTTCCCTTTGGAAAATATAGAAAAGCCGGAAGTTCGCAAGATAGCAAATCAATTAGAACTTTCTAATGCAAACAAAAAAGATTCAACTGGGATTTGTTTTATAGGTGAACGAAATTTTAGAAATTTTCTTAAAGAGTTTCTTCCTGCACAACCAGGCAATATTGTGGACACTAAAGGTCGAGTTGTTGGACAACATGAAGGACTTATGTATTATACTTTAGGACAACGCAGAGGACTAAACATTGGCGGAATGAAGGGTGGCAATGGTGAACGATGGTTTGTGTTAGATAAAGATTTGCAAAACAATATACTTTTGGTTTCTCAAGGAGAAGATGACCTTTTATTTAGTGATGGCCTTTTTGCTACAGATTTCAATTGGATTCCAGAAAAACCTAAAGTAAATGAATTTGATTGTTTTGCAAAATTCCGCTATCGTCAACCAGACCAAAAAGTCCATGTTTCTATAATTGGAGATAAAGAGATAAAAGTTGATTTTGTTGACAGACAAAGAGCAATCACACCTGGACAATTTGTTGTTCTTTACGATAAAGATGGTGTTTGTTATGGCGGAGGAATTATAGATAAAGCAATAAAAAACTAATAAAAAAACTACCATATTTGGTAGTTTTTTATTAAGCAATTTGAACTATGGTTATATAACCATTTATTCCGTCGTTATCTAAAAAGTTTACAACATTGCTTGATATAATTTGTATATTCAAAGTGCTATTGGCGACACTAGTGGTTACAATTGAACTTGCATTTATCATTGTATTGTTTTCAAGTCCGCGAGATGTGCCTGCGAGTTCTGCTCCATTCAAGTAAAGTGCTATTCTGTCGTCAGCAGTTGCTCCGCTGGCTGCATAAACGCCATAATCTATTTGATATGTGCCTATATTTGGCAATGTTATAACGCCTGTTGCGTTGTTTATTGTTATTCCATTTGCAGTTTGTGTTGTTAGTAAAGGGAATGTTGTGTTATTAACGCTTTGTTCGCTGTCAGTAAAGAAACTTCCAAAACTAGTAGCAACAAAACCTCCTGTTGCACCAGTCGCTCCAGTTGGCCCAGTTGGGCCGGTTATAGAAATCCCTGTCGCACCAGTAGGACCGGTTGCACCAGTTGGACCTTGTAATCCTTGAATACCTTGAACGCCTTGTGGTCCAGTAGGGCCAATAGCACCAGTAGGGCCAGTAGGACCTGTTATAGCAGGGCCTGTTCCTGCAGGACCGGTTGCACCAGTTGCACCGGTTGGGCCAGTAGGGCCAGTAGGCCCAGTTGCTCCAGTAGGACCACTAACTATAATGATATGATTATCGCAACAATTGCTAGGTTGAGTATGAGAACAACAATGATTGTGTTGATTACAACAATTTCTAAAGAACATTTTTTTCTCCTGTATAATGTGATTACGGTCTAGTAATCATTATAGTTTATGCTTTAAGTAAATTATGTGTTAAAATTGTCGAAAAACTGTAAATTTATTAAAATTGGGTATTGACAAATAGCCTTTTATAATATAAAATTAGATGTAACATAAAGGAGAAAATATGGAAAAAGAAGTTATGTCAAGTAATGAAAGACTTATTATGATTAAGGAAAAAGAAACTGAGTTTTTAAATAAATTATATGCGGCTATACTATCTGCAAAAGAAGTAATATTAGATGAAACAATCGCTAAAACATCTGAAATTATATTGACAAATAATCAAAGTAGTCGTTTTGCATTGGGATTGCAAGGAATAAGATATTTATTGGAAAAATTGGATGCATAAGAAAAATTGCAAGAAATTGAAAGTACAATAACTGGAATAGAGACAGATTTGGAAGGTTGTAAATCTCCTGTTGGTTATTTGAAATCTATAAACAAGAAAAACAGAAATCTTGCAGATTATTTTCAAAAGAAGGGCATGATTAAGGTTGCAGAAATCACAAATGAATTTATGGCAGAAAACAGAGATATTTTTTCACTCAATGCCTTAAAAGCACAACTTGAACTTGAAGAGAAAGAGGAAAT
>CAMUNJ010000095.1 GCA_947090235.1 uncultured Bacillota bacterium | reverse complement strand
GGTATAACTTTCTTTTAATCTTTGATTTGAAACATAACCTTGAGACAATGTATTTTGATATTCCAAATTTAAAGGAGTACCAATGGTGAAAATTTTATCAAAGTTTAATTTTTGATTACTTTCACAATCTATAGTTCTATCTTTAATCTCAATCCAACCAAAATTACTGTTTTCTTCTACAAGATTATCGTCGCAATAAAGTAAAGCCATATCTAAGTCTTTATCATGCCAAATAACATTACAAGGATGAGTTTTTATATTATCTTGACCATTTAAAATAATATAAGCCTTACTTTCAAAATCAACAAAGTCCTCTTCAACTAAGTTGCTAATAACATGATAATTTGTAACAAAATATGCACCTCTTTCAGCCATATAACCACTTGAAGTTTGATAACCTTTTGCAGCAACACAAGTTCCACTACCCAAAGAATAACCAATATCTTTTGTTTCAACATAGACAGAAACGCAAGAATTTATATACAACGATGCAATGTCAACTCTGTCCATATTTTTATCTACTTTTTGAGTCAAATTAGATGTAGAAGAATATGTTTTATATTGATTTTCAAAACTTTCAGATATCAAATAATAACTGCCAAATGCAACAGAAACAATACAAATCAAGGTCAAAACAACCGCTAAAATTTTCTTTTTCATATACCCTCAAACATTTAAAATTTTGATTATATTTTAAGAAAATTTGCTATATTTATACGATTTTTACATGATTTATGCTATTTTTTATTTTTAAAATGATTTTTTTAAATTTTTGCAATAAAAAATCACGGACAAAAACCGTGATTTTTTATATAATTTGCAAACTCTTTTTATAAACCTTTTTATAAGCAGGAGCAACCTTCATTCCTTCCATAATTTCAAAGTTTACATTAACTCCAGGTTCAATAACAGTTTTCATAATGATTGAATCGCCGAGTATATCACAAACAACATCATTGATAACATTCTTCTTAGAAGCATTCAAAGCATCGGCAAGTTTGACAATCACGCCAAGTTTTCTAACAGCATCTAAGTCCTCTTCAGTCAAAATATCTTTATATTTTATCCAATCATTTAAAGAGAAATTGTCTAAGTCTTGGCAAAGACAGATAAAGCCAGCAATCAAAAGTTCTCTATGATTTACGCCATTTATGCCTGAATATAAAATTGCATCAAAACCATGTTTTGTATAGTTATCAAAATTGATATTTTTGCCTGAATCATACATAAATGAAGCGATACGAAGAGGTTTAACATAAAATCTTGGAAGTTTATGCATAACTTTTAATTGTTTAAAAAGCACAAGTGCCATAGAATAAACATCACTATTATTTGAATGTTCGTCCTTGATAAATTCATAATAATTTTCAAGTGAGTTTGTAAGTAAGTCATTAAATTTTTCTTGAACAGGAATAGTCACATTAGTCAAAGCAAGACCGTCACGAAGATTACCAGTAGAAACTGTGATATCGTTGATTTCAAGTTCATCAAAGCAGGCTTTTACAATTGCTAAAGAAGAAAGTACTCTAACTGCATCGGCATCAGCAATACCCTTTATTTTGCCTACCTTTTCAAGTTCAAGTCCGCTAACAAAATTTGCTGTTTTATCCAAGATTTCCTTAGAAAATTCATAATTATTATCAATATCAAGAGGATATCTTGCAATCTTTTTTGCGATTCTACCAATTGATACAAAAGCAGAGCCTGTACCAATAAAATTCATATCTTCATCTACAAGAGATTTGATTTGAGAAGATTTGATTTTTGATTTTACAATAGCAAGCATATCTTCATAACTTCTTTTTTGGTTATTGTTATCAGTCAAAAGATTAACTGCACCAACATCAATAGTTTCACTAGCAATAATTGTTCTACGATTATACTTCACAACATTTGTAGAATAAGGATTGATATTGATAATTATTCCTTTTGAAGTATCGATACTATTTACACTTGAAGTGTAGATATATTTTACAAATTCCTCTTCGCTCAAAACTGCAAAGTTAATGCCTGTATTATTATAAATTTCTTCTATAAAACCACGATAATTTCTTGCATTTTGCAATATATTTGAAGCAACTGCAACAATTTTTTCAATTTTATAGGTTTCAATCATCATACGATAAATTTTTAAAACTTCCAAAATATCATTTCTTGTTTTTGGACGCAAAAGTTCATCGGCAGCAATTTCTTCCCCTAAACGAAAAGGTTGTTCTTTTTCTTCAACAAGTTTAAATTTACCATTATTAGTCTTAAAAATGGACAATCTCAATGCACCATCATTAAGTTCAATTATTGCTATATTTTCCATTATATTACCTCTTAGTCAAGTTTAATTGCATTAACAGGGCAACTAGCCTCGCATGCTCCACAATGTATACATTTAGTTCTATCAATTCTTGCCTTGCCATCACTATCAAAACTAATTGCTCCAACAGGGCAAATTGCAACGCAAGTCCCGCAACCTATACACTTTTTCTTGTCTACCATAGACTCCTCCAGTTGAGACTATTTTAGCATATTAAAACAAACTTGTAAACCTTTTTTTAGAAATTTTCTTAATAATATTTTTTAAAGACAAATAAAAAATAAGCAATAAATATATGCCTATTGTTTTTTAAAAGCCTTGACAAACTCTATTATAGCCAAGATAGATAAAAACACACCAAAGCAAATTCTCAAAATCTTTGATGGCAATAAACCTGCTACCAATGCTCCCCCGATTGAAAAAATAACACCACTGATTATAATATAAAAAATCCCTCTTGTTTCAATGTATCCATTTTTATAATGGATGCAAAGCGAAATCAATGCCATAACTAAAAATGTAACAAGATTTATTCCTTGACTAAGTTTTTGATCTAATCCCAAAAATATCGTCAATAAAGGAATGAGAAGCGTTCCGCCACCCATACCCATTCCACCTATAATTCCAGATAAAAAACCGAATAAAATATATAAAAATATGGTCATATAATCATCCTAATGCCGCCTGCCAACATGATAAGTGCAAAAATAATTCGTACCGCTTTTGGAGGAAGCCATTTTAAACAAAAAGAGCCTAAAACACCGCCAAATAAAACACCAATACCAACTATCAATAGTGGGAAATTTTCTATGTAACCATTAAAGACATAGATAAAAGCGGAAATCAAACTTAAAGGAAAGATAACCGAAATTGCAGTAGCATGTGCTTGTTTATTTGGAAGACGAAGCACTTTTTCTAAAATTGGAACGCATACCATTCCTCCACCGCCACCAAAAAAACCATTAAGCAGTCCAATAATACTACCACTCAACAAAAGCCAAATTTTTTGCTTGAAAGATAATGTCTTTTTATCTTGATATGAAAAACCTTTCATATGCGATTTTTTAGATAAAGGTTTGTTTTTCATGGTATTATTATAAATAAATTTGTAAAAAATATTTGATATTTGCAAAAGATTGTAGTATAATCATAGATAGATTTATTTGCAAAAATAATAATATTAAAAATAAAGGTGAAATTTATGGCTAGAAATTACAAACTTAAATCT
>CAMUNJ010000094.1 GCA_947090235.1 uncultured Bacillota bacterium | reverse complement strand
GAAACTTATTTAGGTAGTATAATATCAAATTGCACTTTTGTTGGAGAAAGCAATACTGATAAAATTAAAATGTATTATTCTACTTTAAATGGAAAACCAAGTATAGATTCTTGTTATGTAGTTTTAAATGAAATTGGAATTTATTCTAATGGAAATTTCAATAGTTTTACTATAGCATCTAATTTTAATAATGGACTGCCAATACAAAATGATTTATTTTCAATTGGAATTTGGGAGAATCAAGGAGATAAAGTTATTGAATTTTTTACTGACAATGATTTTTCAAAAGTAGTTTTATAATAAATTCTAAAAAAACACTAAATGATTTTAGTGTTTTTTTAATAAATTAATAAATTAATTTTTAAATATATATTTCATTTAGTCGGTTTGTGTCGAAAATTGTTTTAATTTGTAATTAATTTAACGAATTGCTATTTTTTTTGTTAAAAGTACTTTACTTTTTTTTATTGATATGTTATATTTATTTCGTCGATATATTAGTTAACGCAGTTTTGTCGAAACCTTCTGACGCAATACTTCGTTATCTAGGAAAATTTAAAATAGGAGGATATTATGCAATCTAAGCAAGAAATTATCAACAAGTTTAAACTTTCTGAGCATGATACTGGTTCTGTTCAAGTTCAACTCGCTCTTCTTACTGAGAGAATTAATCACTTGAACGAGCATCTTAAAGCCAATCCAAACGACAACCACTCTCGTCGTGGTCTTCTTCAAATGGTTGGTAAGAGAAAGGGTTTCTTACTTTATCTTAAAGAAAGAGATATTGAAGCATACAGAAAGATTATCAAAGAACTCAACATCCGTGATGTTAAGTAATTAAATTTAAGGGGGCAATGCATTTTTGTGCCCTTTTTTTAAAGGAATTTCTTGTCTAGATTTGTTATTAAAGGAGAGAATTTATTATGAAAGAAGATGCTAAAATTTATGAAATTGAAATTGGTGGAAGAAAGGTTTCTTTTGAAACTGGAAGACTTTGTGAACAGGCAAATGGCTCATGTCTTGTTAGATGTGGCGAAACTGTAGTTATGGTTAATGTTGCAATGTCTAAAGAGCCAAGACCAGGGATTGACTTTTTCCCACTTGCTGTTGACTTTGAAGAAAAGATGTATTCAGTAGGTAAAATTCCAGGGGGATTTAAAAAGAGAGAGGGGCGTCCTAGCGATAAGGCAATACTCACTTCTCGTTTGATTGATAGACCTTTGAGACCTCTTTTCCCAAAAGGTTTTTACAATGATGTTTGCGTGATTGCAACAGCCCTTTCTGTTGATCCAGATATTGAGCCAGAAACTCTTGCAATGCTTGGCTCAAGTTTTGCTTTGTCTATAAGCGATATTCCTTTTGCAGGCCCTACAGGCTCTGTTGTAGTAGGACTTATAGATGGTAAATTTGTTATCAACCCAGATTGTGAACAACGCGAAAAGAGCGATATGCATATGACTGTTTCTGGAACTGAAGACGCAGTTCTTATGATTGAAGGTGGAGCAAGAGAAATCCCAGAAGAAACTCTTCGCGACGGAATTTTGTTTGCTCATGAAGAGATTAAAAAGATTGTTAAATTTATCAAGAAAGTAAAAGATAAGATTGGCAAATCTGAAAATAAAGATATTTCTTATTATGTTATTCCTGATAATATCAATAGTGATGTTAGAGCATACGCTGATAAACTTCTTGATAAAGCCTTGGATACTTTTGATAGACAAGAGCGTCAAACTCGTCAAGATGAAGTTGATAAAGATGTTTTAGCACACTTTGCTGATCTTTATCCTGATTGCGAAAGAGAAATTTGCGATGTTATTTATAAAATGACAAAGGAAAAAGTTAGATCAAAGATTATTAAAAAAGGCGTTCGTCCAGATGGAAGAAAACTTACAGAAATTCGTCCTATTTGGTGTGATAATGGGCTTCTTCCTCGCGTTCATGGTAGTGGTTTGTTTACTCGTGGACAAACACAAGTCCTCACTTCTCTTACTCTTGGAACTGTTAGTGATATGCAAAAACTTGAAGGACTTGATGATGAAGAAGTAAACCGCTATGTTCACCATTATAATATGCCTGCTTATGCAACAGGTGAAGCAAGAGGAATTAAATCTCCTGGTAGACGCGAAATTGGACATGGAGCATTGGCTGAGCGTGCATTAGAGCCTGTTATTCCAAGTGAAGATGAATTCCCATATGCACTTCGTCTTGTAAGTGAAGTTCTTTCTTCAAATGGCTCTTCTTCAATGGCTAGTGTTTGTGGCTCAACGCTTGCTCTTATGGATGGTGGCGTTCCAATCAAACGCCCAGTTGCAGGAATTGCAATGGGACTTATAAAGGATGATGAAAGTGGCAAAGTTGCAGTTCTTTCAGATATTCAAGGACTTGAAGATTTCCTTGGAGATATGGACTTTAAAGTTACTGGTACAGAAAAGGGTGTTACTGCTATACAAATGGATATCAAGATTAAAGGCATTGATAAACAAATACTTACTACTGCTTTAAATCAAGCACGCGAAGGAAGAATGTTTATCATGAAAAAACTTCTTGAACAAATTCCTGCTCCTAAAAAAGAATTATCTAAATATGCTCCTAAAATTCTTACTATGCAAATTAATCCTGATTTTATCAAAGATGTTATTGGCTCTGGTGGGAAAACCATTAATTCAATCATAGACCAAACTGGTGTAAAGATTGATATTGAAGATGATGGCAGGGTGTTTATTGCAGGCCAGGATATGGCTATGTGTGAAAAGGCTAAGAAAATTATTCTTGGAATTGTTGAAGTCCCAGAGGTTGGAGATGTTTATGATGGCAAAGTTGTTCGTATCATGAATTTTGGAGCCTTTGTAGATATTGGCAATGGTAGAGAAGGGATGATTCATATTTCAAAACTTTCTAATACTCGTGTTGAAAAAGTTGAAGATGTAGTTAAACTTGGAGATAGCGTTGAGGTTGAAGTAATCAAGATTGACGAAAAGGGCAGAATTGATCTTAAACGCTTGCTTCCTAAAACAGAAAAATCTACACCTAAAACACAATCTAAGAAAACTGAAAAAGTAGTTGAAGAGAAATCTGCTAAACCTGTAAAACCAAGTAAGGAAGAAAAGAAGGCAGAAAAAGAAAAGGCTAAAGCAGAGAAAAAAGCAAAGAAAGAAAAGAAAGCATGAAAGGCTTAGTAAAAATATTGAAAACATGATCAAAATTGGTCATGTTTTTTATTTTTTGCGGAAACGAAATAAAAATTTAAGTTTTATCTTAGATTTAGTTGACGGCCCCCTCGCACAAGCCCTAGTAAAAAACAATACACTTAACAATAAGCGTCAATAATAAAAATTTGTATTTGAATTAAATTTGCTTGACGCGGGGGGGGATTTGGTATACTAGTTTTGAAAATACTGAATATTTATTGGTTGCACTCAAAAATCGCGTAAAATATTTGGCATTTTCTCAAAAACAGAGTATACTATAAGAGTAAAACAGACTGAACTGCAAATGCTAAGAAAAGGAGAATAAAATATGAAAGTTGAGAAAAATAAAATATT
>CAMUNJ010000093.1 GCA_947090235.1 uncultured Bacillota bacterium | reverse complement strand
CCGACTCGTATTGCAACTATGCCTATTGGAATGATTAAAGACTTTGCTGAAGGCGGTGTTGTTGGAATGAGTAAAAACTTTGTGCCAAGAGTTAAAAATATTGCGACTGGTGATAGCCTTATAAACCACCCACAAGGGAAAATAAAAAAGGAGCCTATTATAAATGAGGATAATACCAAAACAGACCAAAGTTAAATTGCAATTTTACAAAGGCGTTGGGATTTATGATGTCATTCTTGGTGTTATAGCCCTTGCCTTTATCGCCTTGGTGGCAACAAGCAATTTACCAAATAAATATGTTTTTGCCATTGGAATTTTAATTGTGGTTGCACCTATGTATATTTCAATTGGCGATATTAAACTCTATCAAGCTTTGGGATATGCAGTAAAATTTGGAATTGCAAGAAAGAGCTTTGACAAAACAAAAAAAGGAAGCGCACACATTAGTGTTGTTATCCCTTATTCAAACATTAAAGATGATTTAATTTATCAAAAGGACAACACTTTGACAGGTGTTATTGAAGTGACACCGATAGAATTTAATTTGCTTAGCGAGCATAAGCAAAACTATCTTATAAACGTTCTATCAAACACACTTAAAAATGTTGGACCATTTCAAGAATATGACATTGTCAAATTGGAAAAGCCTATCATCTTTGATGATTATTTAAACAATGAACTTACGAGAATACAAGGACTTATTGCAGAAAATGAAAATAAAAACCTTACTGAAGATGAATTCCGTTCTCGCGTAGAAATTGTTGAAGATAGAATAAACTTAATTGAAAGTTTAAACTCTAACGAAAAGATATATGCAAGTAGTTATTATATCGTTTTACACGATATTGACAAGAAAAGTTTGATTTCATCGCTTGAAATTGTTGAAAATACGCTTTTAGCAAACAATTTACAAGCAAAAAGACTTACTGACAAAGAACTCGCAATCTTTTTGAAATACACTTATGACAAGGACTTTGATGAGCGAATGTTTAACGAAATGACCCCAAAGGACTATATTAAAAACATTTATCCAAGCCTTGTTAAGTTTGGAGTGCTAAACACCAGACAAAATGACAAAACCCTAACACAGTTTATTATAACTGACTATCCATTAAAAGTGGATAATGCTTGGGCACAGGACTTGTTTGATATTCCAAACACAAAGGTTGTTATGAAAAACAAACCCGTTGAAAAATACAAAGCGATCAAACGAATAGATAATTCAATAAACGAGTTGTTATCTCAATCCACTTTGGGCAAAGCAAGTAGCCAGATAGACAAGCAAACTCATTTAGAGAGTTTGCAAGTGTTGCTTGAAGGTTTGCAGAACGATAATGAAGTGTTTTTTGACACAACTCTTATGATAACGACCTACGATCAAGGAAAAGACACAACAAACAAAAAATATGTGAGAAGAAAACTAAAAGAATTAGGATTTAAGTTTACTGAAATGTTTGGCAGACAAATTGAAGCTTATTTTTCAAATGGCATAAACACATATAACAAAACAAATATTTCACGTGGCCTTAATTCTTCTATTGTCGCTTCTTCTTTCCCTTTTATCAGCAATGCTATTCTTGATAAAAACGGATTGTTGATTGGTGAAAACAAATTGCCAACTTTTGTAGATTTTTTCAAGCGTGATGATGACAGAGTTAACTCTAACACTGTTATTATTGGCAAATCTGGAAGTGGCAAATCTTATGCGACAAAAATGTTGCTCGCAGGTCTTGCAAGTAGCAATGCAAAAGTTTTTATTTTGGATCCAGAAAATGAATATACCGCTCTTGCCAAAAATCTTAAAGGCAGAGTGCTTGATGTTTCTTCTTCTAAAAGTGGCAGAATAAATCCTTTTCATATTATCGCCAGCCTTGACGATGAAAATGCTGACAGAAGCTCTAACTCTTTCTATTCTCACTTACAGTTTTTGGAAGAATTTTTTAGACTGATTTTGCAAGGAATAAATCCAGATAGTTTGGAACTTTTGAACAAAGTTATTGCAGATGTATATTACAACAAAGGAATCTCTGCAAAAACCGATCTATCTATGCTTAGAGCAAAAGATTATCCAATATTTCAAGATATTGCTGAAGAAATTGACAGACGTCTTGAAACCGAAAAAGATGAATATAACCTTTCTTGCTATAAGATTTTATCCAATTATATGAGCAAATTTAGGCGTGGTGGACGAAATTCAGCATTATGGAATGGTTTTACAACCTTTAATCCAACCGAAAATTTTGTTTGTTTCGATTTTCAAAAATTGTTGGCAAACAAAAACAATCTTATCGCTAACGCTCAAATGCTTTTAGTGCTTAAATGGCTTGATAATGAAGTTATTAAAAATAGAGATTATAACTTGCTTAACAATGCGGACAGAAAAATTGTGATTGCAATAGACGAGGCTCATGTCTTTATTGACGAGAAATTTCCTATTGCACTTGACTTTATGTATAACTCGGCAAAGCGTATCCGCAAATACAACGGAATGCAAATTGTTATTACGCAAAATGTTAAAGACTTTGCACTTAGCCCAGAAATTGCAAGAAAATCATCTGCAATTATCAATGTTAGTCAATATTCTTTCATCTTTTCTCTTTCCCCAAATGATATGAGCGATTTATGCACGCTTTATGAAAAGGCCGGACAAATAAACGAAAATGAAACGGATAATATTGTCAATCTGCCGCGTGGATCAGCTTTCTTTATTTCTGGACCAGCAAATAGAACAAACATAAGAATTGTGGCAACCCCACATGTTAAACAAATATTTGAAAATTAGGAGTAAAAATGGAACAAGAAAAAATTACATCTTCTTTGGAAGAACTTACAGTTAAAGCAGAAACCAATTACAAACAAATGATTAAAGACAACAAAATTAAAGATATTCTTCGTGCAATTGGACTCTTTCCAGACCAAACAATTACAAATGATGTTTTAATTCTTTCACAACGCCCAGACGCAACTTGCGTTAAACGTATGAAGGAATGGAATTATTACAAGCGAAGTGTAAACAAAAACGAGAAAGCTGTTAAAGTTATCTCTCACTACCTTGAAAAATATGATGTTGACTATAAAGACAATGAAGGCAATGTTATAACAAAAGGCGTGGATAAACTTAAAACAGATGTTGGTTATGTTTTTGATATTTCGCAAACTCACGGTGAAGAATATGCTTATCTAAATAGCAACAAAGAAAATATTGCAAAGCACTTTGAAACTGCAAAATCTGCTTTGGAACGAACAGCAAAAGATTTCACAATTGTTTATCAAGACCAAAACGATAAATCTACACTCGACCTTGAAAACAAGAAACTTTGCATTAAAGACGGTCTTACCGTTGATGAAGTTATCCAAGCTCTTATTGGAAATGTTGCAACTGTTCTTTTGAACACCCGCAGACAAGAAGGATTAGAAAATGTTGAAGATTTTGAAAAAAATGCTGTTGTTTATGCAGTAAATTCAAAACTGGGACTTGATTTGCCAGAATACAACTTTGACCTTTCAACCCTAAACGAAGCCGGTGTTGAAGAACTTAAAGGCAATCTTCAAAGAGTGCGT
>CAMUNJ010000092.1 GCA_947090235.1 uncultured Bacillota bacterium | reverse complement strand
ATGTTGCAAATGAGCAAGCAATCAAGATGTTTAAAGTAAACTTAGAGCCACTTTTGTTGGAAGCACCTCTCAAGAATAATGTTATTATGGGATTTGACCCAGCATATAGAACTGGTTGTAAAATTGCAGTTATTGACATTAATGGAAATGTTCTTGCAACAACTGTTGTTTATCCAACTCCACCTCAATCAAAAACCGAAGAGGCAATAGATAAACTTAAAACTCTTGTTGATAAATATAATGTTGATATTATTTCTATTGGAAATGGAACAGCGTCTAAAGAGAGTGAAATATTTGTTGCAGAACTTATCAAGCATTGTGCTCATAAAGTTAGTTATGCGGTTGTGTCAGAAGCGGGAGCGTCTGTATACTCGGCTTCTAAACTTGGAGCAGAAGAATTTCCTGATTTTGATGTTTCTCTTCGTTCTGCAGTGTCTATTGCTCGTCGTCTTCAAGACCCACTTGCCGAACTTATCAAGATAGATGTTAAGTCTATAGGTGTAGGTCAATATCAACACGACATGCCTCAAAATCGCTTGACCGAAGTTTTGGAAGGTGTTGTTGAAGATTGCGTTAATAGCGTCGGTGTAGATATCAATACTGCTTCTCCAAGTCTATTGAGTTATGTTTCTGGACTTAACATGTCTATTGCAAAAAATATTGTAGCTTATCGTGCAAAAGTTAAGGGAATCAAAAATCGTTCTCAACTTTTAGAGGTTGCAAAACTTGGGCCTAAGGCTTTTGAGCAATGTGCAGGTTTTTTACGCGTTGTTGGAGGAGATGAAATTTTAGATAATACTGCAGTTCACCCAGAAAGTTATGAAGGGGTTAAAAAACTGCTCAAACTTTTTGGCAAAACTGAAGAGGATGTTAAAAATGGGTCACTTAGCGATTTGCCGAACCTTATCCAATTGAAAGGAGAAGCACAAGTTGCAAAGGAGTGCGACATGGGACTTCCAACACTTCAAGATATAGAAAAAGAACTTCTCAAACCTGGCCGTGATATTCGTGAAAGTATGCCAAAGCCAACTCTTCGCAGCGATATTCTTTCTATGGAAGACTTAAAAGAAGGGATGGTTGTTTCTGGAACAGTGCGAAATGTTATCGACTTTGGAGCATTTATAGATATTGGCGTACATCAAGATGGTCTTGTTCATATTTCACAAATTAGCGACTCATTTATCCGTCATCCAAGTGAGGCGTTAAAAGTTGGACAAAAAGTCGAAGTGAAAATTCTGTCAGTTGATTTGAATAAAAAGCGTATCGCCTTGACTATGAAAGGGATAGAAAAGAAGGAAGATTAATGGATAAATGCTCTTTTTGTGGAACTTCATATAAAGATATTTTGCAAACTGGTTTTGTAGGTTGTGAAAATTGTTATAAAGAAATTGATGACCTAAAAAAACATATTGCAAATCTTTATGCTGGGAAAAAACATAAGGGCAAATGTGCAAGGAGGGGAAATGGAGGTTTTTGATAACATAGCAATTTCTTCCCGTATCCGCCTTGCAAGGAATGTGGGAGACTTCAAATTTTACACAAAACAAAATAGCGATGAGGACGCTTTGTTTATCACTAGCGAAGTTAGAAAGGTTTTAGACAAGTTTGATTTATTTAATTTTATGTCTCTCAAAGATCTTTCTTTAAATGAATGTAATGCTTTGTTTGAACAGCATCTTATTTCTAAAGAACTTATTGCCAACAAGGATATATCTGGTGTTGCTATAAGCGAAGATGAAAGCGTTATTGTTATGATAAACGAAGAAGACCATATTCGTGAACAATGTATACAAGAGGGATTTAATTTATTAAAAGCATATCGAAAAATTTCAAAAATTGATGATGGAATATTAAAAAACTTAAATATTGCTTTTGACGAAAATTTAGGTTTTATAACGGCATCTCCTGCAAACCTTGGCACTGGTATGCGGGCTTCTGTTATGTTATTTTTACCCGCACTTGAATTTTATGGAAAGATAAATGAAATAATTGACAGAGCGGGAAGGGCTCATCTAACTGTTAGAGGTTTGTATGGCGAGGGTAGTCGGCCAATAGGTAGTTTTTATCAAATATCCAATCAAGGAACTTTTGGCTTTAGCGAGGAAGAAATAATTGATTTAGTAACAGATTTTATCTTTAAATTATGCAGTGAAGAAAAAACTCTGCGTGAGGAAATGCTAGTTTTAGAGCGTGACAGAATTTTAGACGAAGGTAGGCGAGCATATGCTATTCTTACAAATGCATATATGCTTGAAGAATTGGAAACTATGGAACTACTTTCCAAATTAAAACTTGTTTGCGAACTTGGCAATATGGCAATACTTGATGAAAAGGGTTATCAAAAGTTATACTTTGAATGTGGAACAGCATTTTTAAAAGAAATTTTTGGTGACAAAAAAAAGGAAAATGTGCTTAGAGCAGAGTATATATCTAAAAAGATTAAAAATCTTGTTAGGAGGAGGTAATTTATGAATTATCAAAGCAGTTCTTTTTCAGATAACATAGAAAAGGTTATCAAAAATGCAAGTAAATTTGCTCTTCGCTTTGGAAGTAATCTTGTTGGAAGCGAACATATTTTATATGGACTAACTTCTGTCAAAGATTGCACAGCGGCTAAAATATTGGCAGAAGAAGGTGTTACAGAGCCATCTTTGTTTGAGTTCTTTGAGGATAATGCACCTTCAGATATTTTATTTAGCCAAGAGGTTGAGTTGACTCCTAGGACAAAGGACTTATTTCGCATGGCTCAACAAATAGCCCTTCAAATGAATCATAGTTTTTTAGGAACAGAACATTTACTTTTGGCTCTTCTTTCTAGTTCTGGTAGTGTGGCGTATAAGATATTGATAGGAAGATATGATGTAGATATAGAAGAAGTTAGAGGCAAAGTAGTTCGTGCCTTACAAGCAGATAAGCCTGTTCAAGAGGAAGAGAGCGACAATAAAGCCAAGAAGCAATCGGGTAGTGCATTACCAGAAAAATTGCTTGATATGGGTACAGATATCACTCTCAAAGCAAAAGAACACAAACTTGATCCTGTTATAGGAAGAGAAGAAGAAATTGAAAGGCTTGTAGAAATTTTATGCCGAAAAACTAAAAACAATCCTGTACTTATTGGTGAGGCAGGTGTTGGGAAAACTGCAGTTGTTGAAGGTCTTGCTCAAGCAATAGTCTCTGGTGATGTTCCAGAAATTTTGAAAGATAAGATAGTTTATTCGTTAGAAATCGGTGGGCTTATGGCTGGCACTAAGTATCGTGGCAGTATGGAAGAAAAACTTAAAGATGCAATCGAAACTATAATTCAGAGCAAGAATATAATTGTTTTTATAGACGAAATTCATACACTTGCTCAAGCAGGCTCAGAAAAGGGTGAAACAAGTCCTGCAGATATGCTAAAACCATATCTTGCTCGTGGAGAACTTCAAACTATAGGAGCAACAACTACAGACGAATATCGAAAGTTTATAGAAAAAGACAAGGCTTTAGAGCGTCGTTTTCAGCCTATTATTGTAAATCCTCCATCTGTTGAACAAACTATACAAATTTTTAAAGGTCTTCGTGATAGTTATGAAGCCTTCCATAAAATCACTATAACTGATGAA
>CAMUNJ010000091.1 GCA_947090235.1 uncultured Bacillota bacterium | reverse complement strand
TCTTCTCGTGATGGAAAGTTGAAGATTATCACTATTGTTATGGCTTCAATAATTTTTGTTTGTATTGTTTTATATCTTGTGACAATGCTTATCAATGGTGTAGGTCAATAATTTAAAGAGGTTTTTATATGAATGTAAAGGCAAAGATACTTGAAATTCTTTCTAAAGATAGTTTGGCTATTTTCGGGCTAAACAATCTTTTTTCTTTTATGGAGATGGCTATAAATGATAAACTAGAGGTTATAAAGAGCAATTTTTTTGAACTCGTTGCTTCTGGTGACATCTACGAAATCAAAAAAGGCAAATTTATAACCATTCCTTCTCATGGGTTTGCAAAAGGTAAGTTCTTGGGAAATGCCAAAGGTTTTGGATTTGTTCAACTTGGCGCTTCTAAAAATGATAATGATATTTTTATACCTGCAAATAAAACTTGCGGTGCTATTGATGGTGATAATGTTATTGTTAAACTTGCTTATGACAACACCGAAGGGGGAGAAGGAGAGGTAGTTTCTGTTTATAAATCAGTTTTACATTTAGTTGGCGTTGTATGCAAGCAAGGACAAAATTTCTTTTTAGAACCTGATAATCAAAATATTCCTTATAAGATTAGATTATTAAATGGACATACAAAGTTTCATAAAAATGATAGGGTTGTTATTGAAGTTAGAAGAAATACAAAAAACATTAGCGGTCTTGTTGTAGAAGTTCTAGGACAACAAGATGATATTAAGTCTCTTGAACTGGGCATAATTCGAGAGCATGAATTGTTTGAAACTTTTCCTCAAAATGTTGTCGAGGCAAGCGAAAATTTGCCATCAAGTGTAAAGGCAAATCAAAAGAAGGGACGACTTGATTTAACTGGTCAAGAAATATTTACCATTGATGGACTTGATGCCAAAGACCTTGATGATGCAGTTTCTATCAAAAAAACAAAAATTGGTTATGAACTTGGTGTCCATATTGCAGATGTGGGAGAATATGTAAAACAAGGCTCTTGCATTGACGAAGAGGCTTTTAATAGAGCCACAAGTGTATATTTCCCAACTTCAGTGCTTCCTATGCTTCCTGTCAAACTTTCTAATGGCATTTGCTCCTTAAATGAAGGGGTTGAAAGGCTTACTCTTTCTTGTATAATGCAGGTTGATAAGAGGGGCAATGTTGTGTCACATAAGATATGTGAAAGCGTAATAAAGAGTGTAGGCAGACTTAACTATGATGAGGTGTATAAGGTACTTTGTGGCAAAAAAGCCGATGCTAAACATCAAAAAGTTAAGAAAAGTTTACTTTTGATGCACGAACTTTCTCGTATTTTGCAAGAAAACAGAAAAAATATGGGCTCTATCGACTTTGAGATAGGCGAAACAGCCTTTATTTTCGACGAAAAGGGCTGTGCGATTGGTGTTAAAAAGAGAGAGCGTAATGATGCTCACAGGCTAATAGAAGACTTTATGGTGCTTGCTAATGAAACTGTTGCCAAAGAATTTTGTATAAAAGGGATTCCTTTCGTTTATCGTGTACATGAACCATCTAAAAAAGAAAAAGTGGAAAATGTTTGCGATTTTGTAAAAGGCTTGGGTGTGAGAATTCCTGCTATTCCAGATGATATAACTCCAGATTTTTATCAAAAACTTATCAAACTAACAGAAGGGCAATCATATAGTGAAACTGTTAATAAAATTCTTCTTCGCTCAATGCAAAAGGCTAAATATGCAAATAAAAATTTAGGACACTTTGGCTTAGCACTTGAATACTATTGTCATTTCACCTCTCCTATTCGTAGATATCCAGATTTAACAATTCACAGAATCATCAAGGAAATTTTACACAAAAAGGCTATTACAAAGACTAGAAATGAAGAACTAACCCAATTTACTTTTGAAAGCAGTGAGCAATCTAGTATTCAAGAGCGTAATGCAGACAAGGCAGAACGCGAAGTTGATGACCTTTGGAAGGCTTATTTAATGAAAGATAAAATAGGTCAAGAATTTGAAGGTGTTATCACTTCTGTAAATAATTTTGGCATATTTGTAGAACTAGAAAATTCTGTAGAAGGTTTGATAAAGATAGAAGATTTACCTAAAGATGGATATCTTTTCCTTGAAAAACAACTAAAACTTAAGGGGACAAAACACACATTTACTATTGGTGATAAAATAAAAATAATTGTTCAAAACGCCAATATTTACACAAGAAAAGTCGATTTTGGCTATAAAAACACATAATTTTTTGCTTTTTTTATGATTTTTTTTAAAAAGGGTATTGAAAAAGTCAAAAATAGGTGTTATAATAGGAGGCGAGATGAAGATAATAACTAATAACAAAAAGGCTTATCATGATTTCTTCGTTTCAGACATTGTTGAGGCTGGCATATCTTTGGAAGGTAGTGAAGTTAAGTCGGTTAGAGATGGTGGCATAAATATTAACGATGCTTTCGTTGTTATCAAAAATGGCGAGGCTTGGCTAAAAAATTGCTATATCAAAACCTATGAAAAAACTTCGGCTTTTCAACCAGATACTAGACGCAACAGGAAACTGCTTTTGCATAAAGTGCAAATACACAAACTAGAGCGACAAACACTTGAAAAAGGATTTTCAATTATCCCTACAAAAGTTTATCTAAATGATGGGCTTGTGAAAGTTGAAATTGGTCTAGCAAAAGGTAAAAAACTTTATGACAAAAGAGAATCTCTCAAAGATAAGGCTGTCAAGCGAGAGATTGAACGAGCCATCAAAACTTATTAACATTCCCTTCGGGGGCGTTATTGGTTTCGACGGGGAGCATAAGTTCAAGCGTAAAGCGCGTGGTGAAATCGGGACACCTAAAAAACTGGTAAATAAAAATAAACGCAGACAGAAATGTTGCAACTATGCCAATGGCTGCCTAATTTAGGTTAACAATGGTATAGCGGTTGAATAGTTCAACCTGCCTAGATGCAGAGGTCGCTTGACTGCATGACGGGTATCATCACAAAGCGAAATTCTAAATAGAAGTGCCATAATATATTTAGAAAATTATAATGGCTAGCAAGTTGTCTTTGTTTATGGAGTAACAATTTGTAAAAAATAAACATAAACTAAACGCGTAGAAAAACTTGATTTATCTTTTCGGACGCGGGTTCAATTCCCGCCGTCTCCACCAAAAAATACGATGGCAAAACTGATAAGTCAAAAGCCTAAAAATTAAAGGAGTAAATTTTATGGAATCTGTAATTTTAAAAGTAGTTCTTGTTCTTGGAATTATCATTGCTGGAGGTTTTCTCTTGTTCTTTATGGCAGATATACTTATGGCAATTTTCAACGGCAAGAAAGATGAGAAAATCATCAATGCAAACGAGAAAAAAGAAGTTGCAAAAGTAGAAGAAGATTTGAAAGAAGCCGGTGCTAGTCCAGAAGAAGCAACCGCACTTTTGAATGGTGCAGTTGTTGAAAACTACAATCCAGAAGAAGGCGAGGAAGGACCTGCTCCAGTAGAAGAAGTTGAAGAAACTGTAGAGGACGAAGAGGAAGAAGAAAGCGAAGATGCTGAAGAGGATGATCGTGATGCTTATATTGAAGCAAGAAGAAAAGCCCTTATGGAGCGTCTTGCAAAGATGAATGATGATCCTGATGAAGAGGATGAAGAAGAGGAAAGCG
>CAMUNJ010000090.1 GCA_947090235.1 uncultured Bacillota bacterium | reverse complement strand
AACTGTGAGATAATGCAAAAACTTTTGACAATTCTTTTCAACGACTTTTTTAAAAATAAGTCATTTGAAGAACAATCTCGCCTTATGGATAACATTGAACGCGAAAGTAAACTTTTGGATTATTTTGAGAAGATGAAAAAAGAACTTTTGGATGTATATGACTATAAAGTTGAAGTGAACGAAAAGAAAAAAGAGCCGAAAGTTGAGCAAGAAAAATCAGTAAATTCAGAAGATATGCAATTCTTAAATGATGAAATTTCACAATTGCAAAAATTGTTGGATGAAGAGCAATAAATATAGAATTTTAAAGTAAGCAGGATAAGGCTATGACTCAAAACGATAAAAAAAGCCCTAAATATCGGGCTTTTAGCTGCCTCAAAGCAAGCAGATCGTGTATCGTTTTGTATCATGCCTCTTGTCTTGGCAAATGGGAAACCCATTTCCGCTTTTATATCAACAAAAAATAGAAAAATAAATGTAAGGGCAAAGAGCCCTTCTCAAAAATTTATAGAACAAATAATAGAAAACTTATAGAATTTTTAAATACAAAATTTTTGAGGAGAATTTTAATGACAAACAACAATGAAAACAAACTTAATATAAACAACTTAATACAGAATGAAGTGAGCAGAATTTCAACTAAATATAACAAAGATTTTTTGGATTGCGAAGACATCATGAAAATCACAGGACTTGGCAGAGATAATGTTCGACAACTCTTACGAAGCAAGAATTTTCCAACAACAAAGGTCGGCAAAAGACAAGTTGTGAGCGTGTTGAATTTCGTCACATGGCTGACATTAAACAATAACGCAAGCGAGGTGGCAAATGGCTAAAAGGAAAATAAGAAGTAAGACCAGGCGAGCAAACAATGAAGGATCAATCTATCAAAGGCCAGACGGAAGATGGGCTGGAGTTGCAACAGTCGGACAAGATGAAAACGGTAAAAGAATACGAAAAACCGTCTATGGAAAATCAAGACTGGAAGTTGTAGACAAGCTTAACAAGCTGCTGAACAAAATCAGCAATGATAACTACGAATATCTTGAAAACACAACTATTGGCGAGATCATGAACGAGTGGCTTTTGGTTTTCAAGAAAATGCAAGTCAGTCCACGAACTTTTGAACATGTTTATAGAAATTTTAAACTGCACATAGAGCCCAAAATTGGGAAGATGAAAATCGAAGAAGTAAGCACGACAGTTATTCAAAAAGTGCTCAACGAAATGCTTGAAGAGGGATATAGTCTTGCGGTTGTAAAAAAAGTGAAATTTATATTTAATCAATTCTTCAATTATGCAATCGACAACAAGTTGGCGATAAACAATCCTACAACAAGAACAAGAGTGCGAAGTGTCGAAAGGAAAATTTATGACGGAGAAAACAAATATAAAGCCATTCCGCCCCAAGTGCGAGATGAGTTTTTAAGCAAGCTGAATACACATGAATTTTTAAAACCTTTATGTATGTGCATGATGTTTGCGGGTTTACGAACTGGCGAAGTGTTGGCTTTAACTTGGAATGATATTGATTTTGAAAACAAAACAATCTCTGTTAGGCGTGCAATAACCACCGTTCCAAAGTTTGACGAACAAGGGAAAGTGAAAGAACGTGTGACAGTCGTCAGCGAGACAAAAACTGCTTGCTCTGTTCGAGAAGTGCCTATGCCTGACATTTTAGTGCAAGCGCTGGAAGATTGGAAAGAAAATCGCCATTTCTTTGGACGAGAAAACAATATTAACTTGACACAAAACAATTCTCTTGTTTTTGGCAACAATGATGGAAGCGTGAGGAGTTATTCTGGCACAAAAGCAATTTTTAAACGTTTTTTGAAGTCTAACAATCTTGATAAATTCGGGATTCATTTTCATGGGCTTCGCCACACCTATTCAAATATGCTTTTTGAAAATAATGAAAATCCAAAAGTTATACAAGCGCTTTTAGGTCATAAATCCGTTAAAACCACAATCACAACTTATAATTCTGTTGATAAATCGTATTTCAAGAAAGCAACTGACACATTAAACAAACAATTTGCAGTTGATAAAAATAAGGTGACAGAAAATAATAAAGCACAAAATTTGCTTGAAAACCTTGATGATGAAGAACTTGATAAATTGCTTGAACTTTTGGAAAAGCGAAAACGCAAGAAAGAAAAAGATTTTGAGATGTAGAACTTAAAAATTTGAATAAATTTTAGACCAATAATTGCAAATACAAATTATTGGTCTATTTTTATTTTGGTGGAAGATTAAAAGTTGTTATAATATTCTATAGAGGTGTTTATGTTAGAAGAATATGCAAAAGAAATTTTGTCAGTATTGCCAAAAAATGTGACAGATGAAGATTTGAAAACCATTAAAGCGATGAAAAATTTCTTTTTATTTGGCTTTTGTGATATGGATTTGCAAGACTATGACTTCTCGTCCTGTTCCCTTTCACAATTTAATAATATCAATTTCAACACAACGACAATTTTACCAAATAAAAATAAATTGCCAAAGGGCTTTGACACAAACTACATCAACAAAGCTATAAAGAAACAGCCTTTGAAAGATAAGTTTTTTGAAAACGAATGCACTTTGGCGGTCATTGATAATCCGGCAACAATTGAACATGAGATATATAGAAACGCGAAAATTGACTTTGTGCCATATCAAAACAAAAAGGACGAGATACACTTTCATTTTCATGGCGTTTTGTCAAACATACTCTTAAACTATGACACAACACATCTCTCACTTGTTGTCTACACTCATAGTTGGGCAAAAAGAGCGGAAGACAACTTGAAGTCCCTTAAAGATGTTGAAAAACGGATAAGAAATGGCGAAAAGATTTTTGCTGTTAGCATTAGCGACTGGCTTTTGGACGAAAAACGAATTTCAGAAGATTTAATTTTGAAACTGAAAGCGCAGATTGCAAAGTTGCAAAAACTCGATTGCATTGTGATAGACAGCCAAGTGGCAAGCAAAACAAAAGCTTATCAAGCATTTTATAATTCAAACACAAAGCAAATCGAGTTTGGCTATATAGGTACTCAGCCTATGGAACAAGCAATACAAAATATTCAAGAAAAGGACTATATGCTAATGAAAGCGTGCCCAATCTATGCAGATTGTGAAAATGTGCATGGCTATGTTGCCGACTTTTGTCCGGGCTGGAGTTGGATTATTCCACAAATTGCATTTCTCTATTGTCAAGCAAAAGTCAAACATAATATCGACTTTAATGCTTTTGTAGATCTATTTGCCCAATCTTACACTTTAGACGAAAGGAATTTGAAAGTTTTTGATTTTAATAAATTTAAAACCAACTTAAAAACTAATAAGATTCGAAAAATAATTTGACTACCTTTTGACTACCATTATGTCAGTTTTAGGTAGTTTTATAAAGAATTAGAGCGAAAGCAAAATTTTTATGCTTCCGCTCTTTTTTATTCCAAAATTTTCGCCAAAAATCATTTGCAGTAAAAAATGGGTATATTTGCAGTAAAATTTTGCCTTAAAAATAGTTATAAAATAATAATAAAAAGCCCGTATTTACGGGCTTTTCGATGGTTGGGATGAGTGGACTCGAACCACCGACCCCCACCTTATCAGGGTGGTGCTCTAACCGACTGAGCTACATCCCAT
>CAMUNJ010000089.1 GCA_947090235.1 uncultured Bacillota bacterium | reverse complement strand
TCCACAGGTCTAAACAACCCACTACCTGTTACGGGGGGGGGAATTCAAGATATAAGTGAGGCTACAAGGTATATTAATAATGTAAAAAAGTATTATGATAAACAAATCAATTTACACTATATTTATACTTATAAATGGTGATTTAAAATCTAATCACCATTTTTTTATTTTACTAAATATTTTATTCAATAAAAACATACCACATACAACAAATACTTTATAATCAAGTCAAAGAAAAAAGAGGCAAACGCCTCTTTGATTTTTAAATTCTTATTAAAACATCTTCTCTTGCTTTAGAATATTCTTCATCTGAAATCAAGTTATTATCATGCATTTCTTTAAGTTGTTGCAACTTTTTTGCCAATTCGTCACTCATAACATTTGCCTCAACTCCAGTTTCTGTTTTTAAAGGTTCGTTTGTTTTAAGAACATATCCCAAAAGTCCTAAAACTCCGCACACAACACCACCGATTAAAAATGATAAAACAATTATAGTGATGATTTTTCCTGAATTTTCATGAAGTTGGTCATATGTTTTGTTAGTGTTTTTTAAATAAACCACCGCATTAATAATTGAAACTATAGTAAAAATTAAAAACAAAACTGCAAGTATAGAAAATAATATAACAACTGCCCCTTGAGAAAGTTGCAATTCAGGATTAGTTGGTGTATCAAATGCTCCATGTCTAGCCGCAAACGAAAATAAAATCATTACTATAGTTACAATTCCCATTCCAACAGCACCTAAAATTGAGAGAATACCCGCTGCAACAAAAAAAACCATTCTTTTTCATAATACACTCCTTTTTATAATATTTATATTATAACACTTTTATCAAAATTTTTCAAACAAATATAAAAATATTTTAAAATGTTTATGCCTTTCATTTAATTATATAATTAAAACAAAAAACAAACTTCTATAACTTTAAATTTTTGCTTAAAATCAATTGACAACAAAAAAAAATTGTTATATAATACACATAGATTTTTTTACATATGGATTGCTAGCTCAGTTGGTAGAGCATTCGACTCTTAATCGAAGGGTCCGGGGTTCGAGCCCCCGGCAATCCACCAGGCGGATTGAAAAATCTGTCACTTCCCTTTAGGGAAGTCCCCTCTTTTTGATTTTCAACCTCAATTGAGGTTTTGTAATTTATATTTTATGTTTTTAACTTTCAATTTTTATCTCTAATCTCCTCGCGTGAAAGTTAGCATGGGAGTTTTTATGGACACATATTTTTTAGTCTATCATATTTGCAACATAATTTTTTATTGCTTGTTTGCGTTAAGTGCTTTTCTTTTCCTTTTCAAAATCATATTGCACATCATATCATTTATGCCTGCAAAAAAGTTTCCTGCTGCAAAGCAAGAACATAAATTTGCAATTATCATTCCTGCTCGAAATGAAAGCAAAGTTATACATCAAATTTTAGATAGCATAAAAGCACAAACATATAATCATGATCTTATCGACACTTTTTTGATTGTTGAGCGTGAAGATGATCCTACCTGCCAAATTGCTAAGAATTATGAGCGTACTCATGTTTTTGTTCGTAAACACTTGGAGCGAAAAGGTAAAGGTCATGCTATGGACGAACTTTTCCAAGAATTATTGCAAGATGAAAACAACAAATTTGAAGCATACTTTATTTTTGATGCAGACAATATCCTCTATCCAAACTATATGGAAGAAATGAATAAGGTCTTTGACCAAGGTTATGATGCAGCAGTAGCCTATAGGAATTCTAAAAACTGGAATGACAACTGGATTGCTTCTTGTAGCGGTTTAACATTCATGGCTTTTAATACCTTTGACAACAAACCTAAAAGCAGGCTTGGGCTGAATGTAACAATCAGTGGAACAGGATTTTATATTTCACATAAACTTTTAAAGAAAGTTGGTGGTTACAAATTTTTCACCTTGACAGAGGATTACGAGTTTAAACTTTACTCAACTCTCAATAATATTGAAACAACTTATTGCGAATCTGCAAAGTTTTATGACGAACAACCTACTAAGATGAAAGTATCTTGGAATCAACGCTTACGCTGGTGCAAAGGGTTTTCGCAAGCAAACAAAATTTATAATAAAAAACTACTACAAAGTGCTATAAAGGTTAAAGGCAAAGCAAGAGTAAATCAAATGTTGACGATTTTAGGAGTAATTCCTATCGCCGTCACAATTGCATCAATCTTGATTTATCAAATAGTAAACTTTGTTCTTATGATTATCGCGTTGGCAATCGGCTATCCTGGTTGGTACATGCCAGGCATAGGATTTGGTGCTTCTGGGCTTGCTTTATATCTATTTTTGATGCTTTACACCTTTATTTTGATATTGGTGGAACGCAAAAATATGAAAATGTCGTTTTGGAGCAGTATTATTACAATCTTTATGAATCCACTTTTTATGCTTTTATATCTACCAATATATGTGACCGCTTTCTTCAAGAAAGAAGTAAAGTGGGTTGCAATTGAGCATACAAGAGTGGTTGATCCAGTGACAGGCGAAATTATCAATGCAGAGAAGAAAAAAGAGACACAAGAAAAAACAGAAGGATACACTTCTCTCAAAGAGCATGTTAAGGTTGCCGAAGAGGAAGAAAAACTTTGGAAAAAACAATGGAACAAAATGAAGCAGGCATTAACCCACCCTAAAGATAAGCCAAAAAAAGTTAAAGATAAAAAATCAAAAAAGAAAACTGATTAATCAGTTTTCTTTTTTATATCTTCTTTTACTTTTCTTTTAAAGAAAAGTAAACAAAAGAAATTTATTTTGCTAACTTTTCTTGTTAAGAAAAGTTAATATAAAATTTACAAAACAACTACACTGCCATCAAGCCAACTTGTAAAAAATCCTTCTAAGTTATAACCTGTAGCACTAGACATGCAAGAGATAAAATCCTCGGCACAAACTACTTTATAACTATAATCTCTGTAGTAAATTTTTAAGGCTTTAAAGAATTTTTTATTCCCGACTGTTAACCTTAAAGTATCAAATAACAAAGTACCTTTTGTGTAAGTGCAATTCACATATTCTGGCTCGGTTGCATATTCGTCTAATCGTCTATTCATACTAGTATCAACACTTCCATTTACTCTAGAATAAACTTCTACAAACAATTTGTAATTTTTATTAACACCCTTTATCATACTACTATATTCCAAACCATATTCAGGATTATTTTCATAAAATAAAATTGTAGAATATTCCGTCAAACCTTCGTCAAGCCAAGAATTTACATACTCGTTATTGCCAACAACGCCATACCACCATTGATGTGCAAGTTCATGCACAATCACATATTCATAATCTTGATGACCTGTTATGTCATCGGCTATTAAAACCATATTTGGATATTCCATTCCACCATGCACAAAATTTGCTTTAACAACATTTACTGTCGCATATGGATATTTGCCAAACAATTGATTAAAGGTCTTTATAGCCTTAACAGCGACCTCCATTGAAGTTGCTATATCGCTATCGTCATAAGAAAAATAATTTACAACAATCCCGTCTACACTTTCACTTGTCTTTGTAAATTTGCTAGATAAGACAAATGCAAAATCTCTAACTTTATTCGCTACAATACTTGTCGTCTTTCTACCTTTATCCTTATCTAAGCCAGTTTTACCCTGTTCTCCACTGCTGGCAAGAA
>CAMUNJ010000088.1 GCA_947090235.1 uncultured Bacillota bacterium | reverse complement strand
GAGATTTCTAAACCTTGGGATAAGAATGGTGTTGCAGGATCTAGAAAGTTTTTGGATAGGATTTACAGATTATATCAAGAAAAACCTATAACAAACGAAAACAATCATGAACTTGATCAGGTTTATCATCAAACAGTTAAAAAGGTGACAGAGGATTTTGAATCTCTTAATTTTAACACTGCAATCTCTCAAATGATGATATTTATAAATGCACTTTCAAAAGCGAATATATTTCCTAAACAATATGCAGAAGGATTTGTTAAAATACTTAATCCTATCTGTCCATTTATGACAGAAGAACTTTGGAAAGAACTTGGTCACAATGACACAATTGCTTATGAATCTTGGCCAAAGTATGACGAGAAATATTTGGTTGAAGATTGTGTGGAAATCCCTATTCAAGTAAACGGAAAACTTCGCGGAAAGGTTAAAGTTTCTTGTGATGCTAGTCAAGATGAGATAACAGAAAAGGCTTTGCAAGAGGTTAAAGATTTTGTAATTGGGGGATATAAAAAGATAATTTATGTTCCTGGACGAATTTTTAACATTGTTTTATAACTTTTTGGCGTAAATGTAAATTTAGTTGTTGACAATGCAACTTTAAAATGCTACAATAATAGTGGAATTAGTTTTCCACTATTTTTATCGCAATTTTTATTTTTGATAAAATTATTTGATGAAAATTATATAACTTTGTCGAAAAATATCATATTTTATAAGATTAATGAATATTCATAAGGATGAGGAATGATTTTTAGAAAGAGTAAATACAATATTATTTTTATACTGATGTTTATGCTTGTCATAGGCGTTTTTGGCTTTGAAGTTTTCTTTTCGACTCAAACAGAAATAGTAATTCCTGATATAGGCAGTGACGCCGAGCAAGAAGGGCCTGGAGGAGAGGGTGATACTAATGATCCAAGTATTCCTGATTTAGATGAAGGTGAAGAGGAAGATGATTTTGATAAAAATGCACCAACCGACACAAGATTCCCTAAGAAAATTTTGAGTTATGCGATAAATAAACTTTATAATAGCGATGGTTATAAATCCACTTATTCAAAAACTATGACAAATATTGCTATGGGAATGGAAGTGACTCAAAAGATAAAAGGAACAATAGATAAAAGTGGTGATAAAGCACTTGAAAAGTTGGAATTTAGAGCAGAAGGTCAAATGTCTGATATGGCTGCAAATTATCTAAGATATTTTTATTTTGAAGGTAATAATGTGACCGAATATCAAACACCAAAAAAGAATTATGATTTTTCATCTGCAATAAAAAGAGAGATGACTAGAGAGCAATATAATAATACTTATCGTATTGCACTTCCCGAAAAACCATTATTTAATTTTTCTTCAGATAAATTTTCACCCAACATTGATACCATGAGTACTGGTAATAAAGATTATTATATAATTCAAGTTTCTACTAAAGATAGTAAGGCTTTTCCTGATGAAGTTTGTAAATATTATGAGGCTTCTGGAGATCTTGCAAATGTATCAGGCGTTAATTGTACTTATTCTTTCTATATTTATAAGGATTCAGCAAAAATATTTCAAATAAAAACAGAAGAAAATTATTCTGGTAGTCACCCTGGATTTGGCGTTGGAGTAAGTGTTCATGTTTCAACTACACAAATTATAACTGCTTTTGATACTAAATTTGATATTGAAAAACCTTAAAGAAAAAAGAGAATAAGGTCTATAAAATTTGAAACAAAAAAAGACGATAGTTTATATCGCCTTTTTTAAATTTTAATTGTTTCTAAATGATTTGTCACAATATGCAATCTTCTGTGTGACCATAATTTTTTAATTAAAAAACCGTGATTATACACGGCCTTTTTTATTCATCGTCATTATCGTCTGAAGTTTCTTGAGTTTCTTCTTCAACAGGAGTAGGTTCAACTTCTTCAACTTCTTGTGTTTCTTCGCTTTTTTCTACAACTTCGTCTAAATCTTCCTCAGCAAGTTCTTCAGTTTCTTCTTCTAATTCTTCAACTTCATCAAACTCTTCAATTGCTTCTTCTGGAAGTTCCTCAATTTCTTCAACTTCATCCAAAGTTTCTTGGTTTTCTTCAACCAAATCTTCACTTTCTTCTACAACTTCGTCTATTTCTTGATTGTCAGCGTTTTCTTCAATTTCAGCGTCTTCAACTTCAACTTCAATCACTTCTTGATTGTTTTGTTGTGCTTTTGCAACTGCAATAGCAATTGCTTCTTGTTTTGCTCTTTCTTTTTCCTCTTCTTGTTTTTCAATTTCCATAAGTCTGGCTATATTCTTGCGATAAAGGAGTGATGAAACAACCAAAATCATAAAGCAGATAACAAGTGAAATTGCCATTGAAATGAATAAATTGAAGATTTCGTCTTCCTTAACGCCCTTTACATAACTAAAGATAAGGAAGAACCAAGCAGTAATTGCAATAAAAGGTGCAATAGTAGTGATTGCTCCTGCAAGCACCTTGCTTTTTATTTTTTTAGACCATCTAAGTGCGAAGAATGAGCATGCCACAGCAATTGCTGAGAAAGCAACTCCAAGAATTAACGCTGTTAATTGTGTTGTTGTAAGGTTTGTAAACATTTTTTACCTCCAAATATATCAATATATTAGCACAAATTGCCATGCAAGTCAATATGGTTTTGCAAATTTATTGTAAAAATCTGCTAAAAAACATGGTTTTAATAATAGAATATAGTATTTTTTTAATTTTTATCACAAAAGTTGACTTTATTTATAAAAAAAATATATAATAAAGTTGATATGGTAGAAATTAATCAAGATAATTCACTTGCAAAAGCACCAAAAACTACAAAAAAACAAATGCTTGTAGTTGGGGTTTTTGCTGTTAGTATTTTATTGGTTATTGTCGCTTTGATAGTTGTTGTTTCTTTAAATGTAAATAAAACTATTCCATCTATGCCAAAAATTTTTGATAGTCAAGGCAAAGTTTATTGCCAAGCAGAGGCAAATGATAATTTTTTTGGTTATAGATTCAAATTTGACGACGGGAAAAATGCTATTACATTTGATAGTAAGGATAATTTGTTAGATTTGCAAGATGTTAATGCTGTGAAAGTTGGTGTAAATTATAAAGTTTCTGTTTGTTATCTTGCAGAAATGGAAGGAGGGAATAGCGAATATAGCAAATCTTTTGACTGGGTTTGTTATGCCTATTTATCTTCACCAGTTTTGGTGAAAGGCGAGGATAAAATAGATTGGGCTGATATTGAAGGTGCTGATTATTATAATGTTTATTATTCCTCAAATAAATTGGATGTTATAAAATGTATGTCTAGTGAAATTTTATTTGATAAATTGCCTGCAGGTGAAGTGGCAATTTCTGTAGTAGCAGTTTCAAACTTTGATTATTATAAACCTAGTTTAACACCTTCACAAATGTCTTTAACAATAAATAAACAATTAAAACCTTTCTCATCTATAAATTATAATTCATCTAACAATATGCTCTCAATACGGGGAGAAGATAAAGTGGATCTTATAGAAATTTCTTTGGATGGTCAATCTTATTTTGTGAAAGATTTTTCTGTTCAAGGTGGTGGAGTAGTTTATACTTATACAATCAATTTGTCGGCGGTAATTGGTCATGCAACTAGAATAGGTGCAAGACCTGCTTCAGATAATACATATATTTCATATAATGGAGAATTTATTTTTATTTA
>CAMUNJ010000087.1 GCA_947090235.1 uncultured Bacillota bacterium | reverse complement strand
GTGCTAAAGCGGGAGCAAGTGTGACCCATGTTGACGCAAGCAAGGGCATGGTTGAGCGTGCCAAAGAGAATGCAAAACTAAATAAGATTGACAATATTAGATTTATTATTGACGACTGCAAAAAGTTTATTGAGCGAGAAATAAGGCGTGGCAACAAGTATGATGCAATCATTATGGATCCACCAAGTTATGGGCGTGGAACAAGTGGAGAAACTTGGAAATTGGAAGATAATCTTTTTGATTTTGTATCGCTTTGCAAAGGTGTTTTGTCTGATAATCCACTGTTTGTTTTGATTAGTTCTTACACAACAGGACTGCAACCGGGGGTTTTGACAAATGTGTTAGGGCTTAACTTTGGTTATTCCAACATTGACGCTGACGAGATAGGATTGCCATCACAAGACGGCACAATCTTGCCTTGTGGTGCTAGGGGATTGAAAGTTTTTTAAAGGAGGGTTATATGCTGACACAAAATCAAATAAATAATATAAATGAACATCAATCTGTTATTTTTACAACGGCTTCCAAAACTGGAAACCCAAGAAGTATTTATGTGATACCAAACAGGGTGACAGAAAATGAGATTATAATTTCTAATATCCAAATGAAAACATCTATACAAAACATAAAAGAAAATAATCAATGTTTTATAAATGTTTATTTTCCGCAGAAAGAAGATTTACAGTATAAAATAGAAGGCAAAGCAAAAGTTTATGAAAATGGTGACTTATTTGAAGAAATAAAAAATTATGAAGAAACTGAAAATTTGCCACCTGAATTAAAGGTTAACTCTATTATTGTGATTGAAATAACTAATTTTGAAGAAAGTAATGGCTAAAAAGAAAAAGGAAGAAAAATGGAAGAAAAATTAAACGTTTTATATGAAGATAATCATATTGTGGTGGTGATTAAGCCTCAAAATATGCCTTCGCAAGAAGATGAAAGCGGAGACATGGATTTGTTGACGCTTGTTAAAAGTTATATAAAGGAAAAGTATAACAAGCCAGGCGAGGTTTTTATTGGGCTTGTTCATAGATTGGATAGACCTACTGGTGGGATTATGGTCTTTGCACGTAATTCTAAATCGGCAGGGCGTTTAAGCGAGCAAATTCGTGATCACAAAATGCAGAAAACTTATTATGCTATTTGCAAAGGTTGTCCAAAAGATAAAAGTGGTATACTTGTGAACTATCTCAAAAAGGATGAAAAAGAAAACATTGTTAAAATCGTCACCATGGGTTCTGTTGATGCTAAAAAGGCAGAACTTGAATACAAAGTTTTACAGACTAATGGAGAGGAATCGTTATTAGAGATAAAGATTATCACTGGCAGAAGTCACCAAATTCGTGTACAGCTTGCTGGGATTAATTGTCCATTACTCGGTGACAACAAGTATGGCAAGGACAAGACTAAGGCAAGCAAAAACTTGGGGCTTTGGGCTGGCAAACTTGAATTTACTCATCCTGTATCAAAAGAAAAATTGACCTTTATGGCAATGCCAGACACAAGCAAGTCGCCTTGGAAAGATTTTTATCTTGATAAATATTTTATACGCTAATTTTATATCTTTCTTTTCTTTTAAAGAAAAAACAAAATAACACCAAATGTTGCACGATTATTTTATAAAAGCCTTTATTCGCTCTTTTAAATTTTGATTAAAGGCTTTTTTATTTGTTTATTTTAGTTGAGAATAGTATAATATCTTAAAGGAGAAGTTATGAAAACAAGAAATCAAATTGAAGAGCAATATAAGTGGGATTTGAGTGTATTTGGTGTGACCGATGAAAACTTTTTTGAGAAGTGTGAGAAAGCAAAAAAATTTATGGAGAAGATTTATGCTTTAGAAGGAAAGTTGAATAGTGATGAGGATTTGATCAAACTTTTTAAACTTGAAAATCAACTTGAAGAAATTTTAGAGCCTATTTGTATTTATGTTCATTTTAAACAATGCGAAGATTTAAGTTTATCTAAATACGATGAAATGGAAGATTATTTAGACAAAATGACGGTTGAATACGATCAAAAAACGCTTTTTATTAACAAAAAACTTAAAAAATTGTCTTTAGGCAGAATTAACGAACTTTTGAATGATAAAAGATTTAAGGCTTGGACTTTAAGACTTGAAGATTTAAAAGAGGAGAAAAAGCATCAACTTCCTGATGCTGTTGACAAGTTTTTGGCTGGGGCAGACTTTTTTCATTCAAATTCAGGAATTATGCGTAAACTCAGCGATGTCGACATGACTTTTAATGATGTTGAAGATAGCAATGGCAAAAAACATGAGTTTAATGAGTCTATTCTCACTAGTTTTCTTGAAAGCGATGACAGGGTGTTGAGAAAAAATGCTTTAACTACTTTACATGGAACTTATGGAAAGTTTATCAATACTTTTTTGGCAAATTATATAGCGTCTGTCAAAGAAAGATGTTTTTTTGCAAAGGCTTATAAATACAAATCGGCTATTTCGCTTTCAATGCAGAACGAAAAAGTTGACGAGGGTGTTTATAAAAATTTAGTTAAAAATGTAAGGGAGGCATTACCAATTTTATTTGATTATTTTGAGTTTAAGAGAGAAAAATTGGGATTAAAGGAATTTTGGAATTACGACACTTATGCTTCAATAAATTACAAAAACAAGAAAAAATACACCTATGATGAGGCAATAGAGCTTATTAAAAAAGCAGTTGCACCTCTTGGTGAAGAGTATGTTTCATTAGTTCAGCGTGCTAAGGATGAGCGTTGGATAGATGTTTATCCAAATAAGAATAAGCGTACTGGTGCTTTTGAATCTGCTATTTACGGATATCATCCATTCGTTTTGACGAATTTTGATAATGGACTTGAAAATGTGTTCACTCTTGCACATGAACTAGGTCATGCAATGCATAGTTATTATTCTGATAAAACTCAGGACAGAGAAAAGAGTCAATATACAATTTTTGTTGCCGAAGTTGCAAGTACAACAAATGAGATGTTGCTTTTAAATTATTTGCTTGGTGTTGCAAAGACAAAGAATGAAAAGGAAGAACTCTACAATAAACTTTTTGATAGTGTTAAATCTACGATTTTCCGTCAGACTATGTTTGCTGAATTTGAAGAGAAGGTGCATAGAGTACATGAAGAGGGTGGAGCGTTATCAAAAGATAAATTATGCGATATTTATTACAATTTGAATAAAGATTATTTTGGCAATAAGGTTAAACTTTTGGGCGAAGTGAAATATGAATGGGCAAGAATTCCACACTTTTTTACTGCTTTTTATGTTTATAAATACGCTATTGGTCTTATCTGTGCTTTAAATTTTGCTGATAGACTAACAAAAGGCGAAAAAGGTGCAAGGGAGAAATATATTAACAACTTCCTATGTGCGGGATGTAGTAAAAAGCCTGTTGAGATTTTAAAAGAAGCAGGGTGTGACCTTGAAGATGAAAAGACCTATCTTAACACATTTAAGTTTTTGAAAGATAAGTTGGATGAATGGAAAAAGTTGTAATTGATGAAAAAAACGCTAATTCTAGCGTTTTTTTGTTGACTAAAACTCTAAAAATAAAAAATTTTGCCTTAAAAACAAACTTTTTCGAAGAATTTCAAAAAAAACACTTGACAAATCCCCCCCCCGTGTATAATAGGGGTATGACCAATTAGGAGGGGTTAAATTATGGTAAAAAATGATAAAAAAGAGTTAACGAAGGAAGAACT
>CAMUNJ010000086.1 GCA_947090235.1 uncultured Bacillota bacterium | reverse complement strand
TGGAAGAGCGAGATGAAGAGTTAGCCAAAAGTTTATCTTTAATAAAAGATGAGATAAAAAAGATTTTAGATAGTCTCGATAAGTTTGATTTCGAAAATCAAGATCTTGTAATTTCTCAAAAAAATGGTAGGCTGGCTAAAAATATTATAGAATTATATAAAATTTACAAGTCTATTTATCAACAGATAAAGCAAGAAAATGATTTTCTGGATTTTGCGGACATAGAAAAACTATGCTCTCAACTTTTACAACAACCAGATATCTTGCAAGCCTTGCAAGAAAGTTTTTTATACACTTTTATAGATGAATATCAAGACACTAACTTTTTGCAAGAAGAGATTATCAAAAAAATAGCAAGTGGCGGCAGGTTTGTTGGTGTAGGAGATCCTAAACAAGCAATTTATGGATTTAGAAATGCTACAATGGAGATTATGAAAAGAGACATCAACAATAATCTTTCTAATCCAAAAGGTAATGTTGTCTTTTTAAAGGGTAATTTTAGAAGCGACAAACGCGTGTTGGATTTTGTAAATAGTGTTTTTAAGGTTTTGATGAGGGAAGACAACACTGGCATAGATTATCAAGGTACATCTATGCTGGATGGAAAGGCTGATTATTATATAAATTCTGACAAGGCTGTTGAGATATGTTTTGTTCATGACAAAGGCGAGAAAAAAGAAGAGTTAGACTCCATCTATAGTGTTAGAAGTGCAGAACTTGTAGAAAAAGATAGTGATAGGCTAGAAGCCAAAAGTATATGTGCTAAAATTGATGATTTGTTAACTAAGCAGATTTATGACATTAAACAACAATGTTGGCGTGATGTGGAATTGGGAGATATTGTTGTACTTATGCGTGGTCGTGGTAGTTTGATGCAAACAATAGCCAATGAACTTAGTACAAAAGGATATCCAGTTTTAGCCGATGATAAAGAAGCATTGACTGATGATAGCGAAATACAAATGTTGATAAGTCTTTTAAAATTTTGTTTAGACGAAAAAGATAGTCTTGCATTTGTTTCGTTATTGCTTTCAAAAATTGGGGATATGTGTATAGACGAGATTGCAGAAATTGCAACTCAAGTGCAAGAGCAAAGTGATTTATTAGAGTTTTTAAAACAAAGCAATAATAATAAGGTGCAAAGGTTATTTGACAATATACAAATTTTCAAAAAAGAAAGCATGCTAAAAGGGATAAGGCGAGCATATGAAACCTTGTTTGATAGAACAAATTATTTTGCCTATTTGAGAACTTTAAGTCAAGAAAAAATTGAAAAAGTTGAAAGATTTTTATTGACAATTTCTCAAAGTGAATTTGATAACTCAATGGCTTCGCTTTTGTCATATCTAAATAATTTATCATCAGTTAAAGTGCAGGATAACGAAAGTGATAGCAATGCTATCAATTTGATGACAATTCATGGAAGCAAAGGCATGGAATTTCCTATTGTTATGTTGGCAGGCTGTGGCAAAAATTTATCTTCGCCAAATAAAACGCCATATATAATAACAGAAAATTTAGGTCTTGCTACGATGGAATATGATAGCAATCATTTAATAAAAGTTCGAACTCCTCAACTCGAGGCATCACGCCTATTAAAAAAGAAAAGCGAGTATATTGACGAACTTATGATTTTTTATGTTGCTTTGACTAGAGCAAAAAACAAATTGATTTTGACAGGCACATATGATATTGAAGATTACTCTTTGCAAGATTGCCAAGACTTTTATAAAGGCAAAAGTTATTTTGACTGGATTGTTATGAGTTTATCATCTTCAGAAAGAAAATCAATAAACAGCAATGAGATTTTTGAAAATGACCTTGCAAAGTTTGTCAAAGTGGACGAGGTGCAAGATTTGCAATTTGTGGATAGAGAAAATTTGATTGTTGAAGAAGATGAAGTTTTGACTAGTAAAATAAATGACTATCTAAATTTTGTTTATAAAAATATAAACTTATCAAAAGTGGAATTTAAAAACTCTGTCACTGGTTTATTGAAACTTGAAATTGATGACAAGCCAGAATTGCAAGATTATCAAGTTTATAGTCAATCTCAATTACAAGGTTTTACGGAAAGTGAAATTGGAACAATTTATCATGAGGTTTTAAAAAATATTGAGTTTTCTCAAATTAAAAATATTGAAGATTTAAAAACAAATTTACAAACATTGATTGAAACCGGTTTTATATCTTTGCAAGAAAAAAATGTTTTAGATATTGATATTTTATATAAAGATATACAAATATTACAAAAATTAACAAAAAATAAACAAGTTTATAAAGAAAAACCATTTATTATGAAATTAAAATTAAATGAAATATCAAACATAAATTCAACTGATTGTGTGCTTGTGCAAGGTGTTGTAGATATGTTTGCTTTTGGCGATGAAAATATTTTAGTGGATTATAAATATACAAACATAAATAATCCACAAAAATTATTAGAAAAATATTCAAAACAATTAATTTTATATTCAAAAGCAATAGAAAAAGGATATAAAATAAAATTAAATAAAAAATACATTTTTTCTATAAAAAATGGACAATTAATTGAATTTTTTGAATAATTAGCAAAAAATATATTTCCATTTATTTTAAAGGCGAAAAAATATTTAATAAATATTAATTTTAGAAAAATGTAATAAAAATTAAAATATTAAAAAAAATAAATAAAAAAAGATTTTTTTGCGAAATTTATTTTTATTTATTTTTTTTCTGTGTTATACTACAAATATATTTTAGGAGGTTTATTATGTTGTCAATTTTAGCAAGCAACGCAATAGAAAGTTCTTTAAAATCTTTTTTTAGTCAATTGACTGCGGCTTTAGGTTTTGACCTTCTTTTTGTTCTTGCACTTGTAATAGAAATTTTCTTTATCTTCCTTTTTGTTTTACGCTCTGTTTATTCTTATGAATCTCGTTTGCGTAAAGGCTTAGATAAGGCAAACAACTGGTTGTTTAAAAACAAAAAGATTGATCAGTCCAACATCAAGGAGTTTAATGAAATTATCAAAAAAGGACCTCGTCGTTTAGTTTACTATTGGCAACAATTTATTTTGTATCGTGAAAAAGAACCTACTCGATATCTCTCACTTGATAACCTTGTAGAAAAGCCTTTAAAAACTTCTACTTTTGATAACAACATAAGAAACCTCAATGTTGTCACATATATTTGGGCTGCAATAACTTTCTTGTTTGGAGTAGCCTATCAAACTGCAAATTCTGTTAGCACTCTTAGAGTTGAAGAACTTGTTGGTTCATTGATTATTCCTGTACTTATTATTTTTATCGGTCTTATAACTTCAATTATCATGAAATCACGCAAGACCGCAAACCTCGATGAAATTTATCATATCTATCATATCTTTGCAAGATTTATCAATAACGCTTGCGTAGACCTTCCTCCATATATTGACTATGACCTTCTCTTCTCTTCAAAAGAAATTGAAAAGGGTAATCCTCAACTTCGTGAGTACTATGAAGCTAGAGCAAGAAAGGCTAAGGAAGAATTTGAAAAAGCAAAACAAAGCGATGTTGAGTATGTTGAATATAATTTTCAAGATGCTGGTGTTGATGGATCATTAGTGCTAGAAAGAGCAATGAAAGAAAGTGAAGCATTTATGAACAAAAAGTCAAGCACACTTGCTAAAATTGCACATGTTGAAGCACAAAAAGAAGCATTGAAAAGAAATTATGAAAATGTTCAAA
>CAMUNJ010000085.1 GCA_947090235.1 uncultured Bacillota bacterium | reverse complement strand
TTGAGGAATAAACAACTTAAAGTAGATAAATCTCTTTTGGAAGATAAGAAAGATGATTATGAATTCTTGATTGATGACCTTATTGGCGTGGTACTTTATGATACTGATGGCAATTTGGTTGGACAAATAGTTGATGTGGAAAACTATGGAGCAACAGATAATTTTATTATTGAATATGATGGACGAACTTATCAAGCACCATTTTTAAAAAACGTCTTTTTAAAACAAGGTGATACTCTTGTTGTAGACCGAAGTAAATATGAGGAGGTTAAAATATGAAGATAGATATTTTAACACTTTTTCCTGAAGCCTTTTCAGCACTAGATACAAGTATATTAAAGCGTGCCAAAGATAAAGGCCTTTTGGAAATAAACCTCCATAATATTCGCGATTACACTAAGGATAAGCACAAAAAATGTGATGACACACCTTTTGGTGGTGGTGCGGGTATGCTTATGAGTGTTCAACCAATTTATGACGCTATCAAGGCGGTAAAAAAACGCAATAGTACAATTGTTTTTGCGTCACCAAGTGGAAAACCTTTATCTCCAGAAGTAGCCAAAGATTTGTCAACTAAAAAGCACTTAGTTTTTATTTGTGGACATTATGAGGGAATTGACCAGCGTATAATTGACCTTTTTGATGTGCAAGAAATTTCGGTTGGTGACTATGTTTTGACTGGTGGAGAACTTCCAACTATGACCATCATTGATTGCCTTTCTCGTTTTATTCCTGGTGTTATTACAACCGAGAGTTTAGATGAAGAAAGTTTTTCAAACGGGCTACTCGAGTATCCTCAATACACTAGGCCTCAAAAGTTTAAAGGATTGGAAGTGCCAGCGGTGCTTTTGTCAGGCAATCATGCAGAAATCAAGAAGTGGCGTCAGCAAAAGTCACTTGAAAAGACCCAAATAGTTAGACCTGATTTGTTGAAGAAATAATTTTATTCTCTTCTTTTCTTGCAAGAAAAGAAGCAAAAGAAGAATAAACGATTTTCTTTTTTCTAACGAAAAACAAAAATCGTTGACTTTTGCTATTTTTGAAAGAAGAAAAAATAATTTTTTATCAACCGCAGACAACACAAAGTGGGGCAAGGTTGATAAAATCAGTTTTCTTTTGTATACTTTTCTTTAAAAGAAAAGTAAATTATAAAAGAAGGAGGTAGGTATGAAAATAAACTGGTTTCCTGGGCATATGACAAAAGCCTTAGGCGAAATTAAAAAACTTTTAGTCAATGTTGATGTTGTTGTCTATGTGCTTGATGGACGCGCTCCTTTGTCATGCCTTAATCCAAGCCTATCTACATTAGCACAAAACAAACCTATTTTGTATGTTGTAAATAAAATTGATTTGGCCGACGAAGAAAAAGTTGATAAAATCTTGCCTAAACTTAGAAGCGAAGGTAGGGACGCAATTAAACTTAACAGCACAATGTCTGGTGCTGGGAAAGTTATTAGACAAAAATTGAATACTTTGGCAAAAGCAAAGATAGAAAAATATAAAGCAAAGGGTGTTAAAACCACGATTCGTGCCGTTGTTGTTGGCGTTCCAAACTGTGGCAAAAGCACACTTGTTAACAATCTTTGTGGAAAGGCTAAGGCTGTGACAGGCGATAGACCTGGCGTTACTAAAGGGTTGCAATGGCTTAATATTGGCGACAATGTTGAATTATGCGATACACCAGGTACGCTTTATCCAAACCTTACCGACCAAGAGATTGCAAAGAAACTTGCATATTTAGGAAGTATTAAAGACGAGATTTTGGAAGAAACTGAACTTGCTTTAAATTTGCTTAAAACTTTACAAAATCAATATCCTAGTTTGCTAGAAAATCGTTATAAAGGGGCAGTTACTTTGGAAGAAATTGCTCATGTTCGAGGTTTTATTATTAGTGGCGGAGAGTCTGACTTAGACCGAACTGCTCAGGCTGTGATTGACGATTTTCGCAAAGGTCGCATCGGCAAAATAACTTTAGATTGATCTTTTATATTCTTCTTTTCTTGCAAGAAAAGAAGAAAAAGAAGGATAAACGATTTTCATTTTTCTATTGAAAAACAAAAATCGTTGACTTTTGCTATTTTGAAAGAATAAAAATAAATATTTTTTATCAACCGCAGACAACACAAAGTGGGGCAAGGTTGATAAAATTAGTTTTCTTTTGTTTCCTTTTCTTTAAAAGAAAAGGATTAATAAAGAGAGGTTATTATGGGATTAAAAGGATACATAGAAGGATTTGTAGGCGAAAGATTGGCAAGAGAATATTTGGAAGATAATGGTTATAAAATTATAACTACAAACTTTAAAAATAAACTAGGCGAAATTGATATAATTGCCAAAAAGAAAGGGTATATAGTGTTTGTTGAAGTGAAAGCAAGAGAGAATGCTTTGTATGGCCGTCCAAGTGAATTTGTATCTCGTGATAAACAACGAAAAGTGCGAAATGCCGCAATAACATATCTCAAAATGAATGGGCTAACGGATTGTGATGTACGCTTTGATGTTATTGAAGTTTTGGGAGATGAAGTCAATTTGATTGAAAATGCTTTTTGACAGCCAAATGCAGTGCATTTTAATAAAAATGAAAAACTAGGATAAGGGTTATAAATTTTGAAACTAGTTAAAAAGAACTCTATCATTTAAGAAAGAGTGCTTTTTTTAAGTGTTAAATTTACTAATAATATTGAACAATTGTCTTTTTTTCTTGAGTGGCGGTATCTATAAATAACAATTCCATTTTTTCTCCTTCTGTTTTAGAAGAAAAAAATTTCATTGGATTGCCGTTTTTATCAAAAGGCCATTCGCAGTTTTGTGCCCAGTTTGGCATACTTTTTTCACATGTAAAAATTTCTTTAACTTTTGCTTTTGCATATTTTACAGCATCGTTTATTTTATCAAACTTTGGCATATTGTCTATTATTTTTGTTCTAATATAATCTTCAACTTCTTTGTCCGCATTATATAACATTCGCAAATCTGTAAGCTCGGTAATTACAAAATCATCAGCATCGGATTTAGCTAAATACTTAAAAAATTTTTTTGCCAAAAGTTGTTTATTGAACTGATGCATGAAAAAAGAGGTTATGCTTTTCCTTTTTTCTTTATCAAAAAAAGTTTCTCTTTCCGTGCCTATTTTAGAAAAGTCCTTATTAATCCTCTCTACAACCGACATATCATTTGATGCTAAAAATGAAGATTTCAAAGTTTTATTAAACAAATTTTGCAGATCAGGTTCTGCGTTTAAGAAATCAACAAACTCTTTATCGCTGATTTATCGATTGTTATACTTCAAAAGAATATCAATATATTTTTCTTGTTGCATTTTTATACCTCTTTATTATTATATCACAAACTTTTTCAATTTGTATCAATTATTTAAAAGTAAATTTAAAAAAATTCATTTTGCATTTAGGCGTGTGCTTGTATATAACAAGTGGCTCGGCTTCGCCTCGCCAGACAAGCACACGCCTAAACTTAATTTTGCTCAAAAAAGAGCGGTTGCTTGCGGAGTGTAACGCACACCGCTCTTTTGTTTTCTTCTCTCTATTTTCTAGTTTAAGCGAATATTCTTTGTTGGCAAGGTCAATGCGAGTGTCTTATAATTTTTAGGCTTGTTATTTGAACGACAACCTGTGACAACGGCAGAAGTATTCGCTTTATTTTGCAGTTAAGAGAGAGTTAGGAGCAAAAAGAAAACATAGGCTGTTTTTGTCTATGTTTTTCTTTTATTA
>CAMUNJ010000084.1 GCA_947090235.1 uncultured Bacillota bacterium | reverse complement strand
TAAATCATTTGAATATTATCTTATATTATGCTATTATAATAAATAATTGGAGGTTTCAATGAAAGAATTGCAATTTTTTGGAATTGGGGGGGCATTAAATCATAATTTTGCATCTAATTGTGCAGCGCTAATTAACAAACATAGTTTTGTCATTATAGATCCTAATGCTCAGTGCATAGAAAAACTAATTAAAAATGAAATTTTAAGTGAACAAACGACTGAAATAATCATTATTATAACTCACACCCACGCAGATCATATTTCTGGACTTGGAGCTTTAATTTGGCAGTGTGGTATTATCTATAAAAAAATACCTGTAATTCTTGCGAATAGCAAGAAATTCAAAAAGCATATTGAAAAACTTTTGACGATGATGGGTATCAATAAAAAATATTATACTTTCAGTCAAAAAAATAATATAACTTTTAATAATATAAACATTCAAGCAAGAAAAACAATCCATACGCCCGATTTGGAATGTTTTGGCATTGAGTTTCAAGATGCTAAAGGTAAGTATTATTATAGCGGTGATACAAAGGAATTAGAATATATCAAAACAATTGGCAATAATGATGATTACAAAGATGTTTATGTTGAAGTTTCTAATTATCCAAAATCTCATCTTGATTACGAAATAGTTAAAAACCTCACAGGTGCTAAAAAATTTATAGCCATGCACTTTGAAAGTTTACAATTGTATGAACAAGTAAAAAAAGAGAAATTGCTGAAATTGCCAAAAGAATTTGATTAATATTCTATAAAAAATCGAACTCGTTAAATCGAGTTCGATTTTGTTTTTTGCTAGTTTCAAAATTTATTACCCTTAAAGCCCTGTTTTTTCTTATCATGTTTTATATTAAATCGCAAAATGCAAAACCGATAGCGTTCAACTATCTATATCTTTTTCAGATATTCATTAATAAACTCTTGAATGTCACCATTCATAACACCCTGAATATCGCTTGTTTCATATCCAGTTCTATGGTCTTTAACAAGCGTGTATGGACAGAATACATAAGATCGAATTTGACTTCCCCACTCTATCTTTTTGATTTCCCCCCGTACTTGAGCCAATTTTTCTTGTTCTTCAGCTTCTTGCTTTTCAACAAGTTTGGAATATAACATTTGCATAGCATACTCTTTATTTTGCACTTGGCTTCGTTCGGTTTGACATGCAGTTATAATTCCTGTTGGAATATGCGTAATTCGCACGGCACTCTCTGTTTTATTAACATGCTGACCACCAGCTCCTGAAGCTCGATAAGTGTCTATTTTCAAATCCTCTGGCCTAATTTCAATCTCAGGAGCATCCTCGATTTTAGGCATAACTTCACAACTTGCAAAACTTGTGTGACGCCTTGCATTAGAGTCGAAAGGTGAAATTCGAACAAGTCTATGAACACCCTTTTCTGCTTTTAAATATCCATAGGCATTTGTTCCGCCAACCTCAAATGTTATCGCTTTAAGCCCTGCCTCATCCCCGTCCAAAACATCAATAACACGCGTTTTAAAACCAGTTCTATCACAGTACATTGAATACATGCGGTAAAGCATATCTGTCCAATCTTGGGCTTCTGTGCCGCCCGCTCCAGCATGTAAAGTGATTATACAATCATAACTATCATATCTGCCGCTTAATAATCTATCTACTCTGGCTTTTTCAATATCTTGTATCAATTTATGCAAACTTTCTTCAAGTTCCATTTCCAAAGAATTGTCTTCACCAATCTCTTCAAGCAATAAAACAAGTGTGTCTATGTCAGCAAATCGCCTTTCAAAATCTTCAATTAAACCTAATTTATCTTCAATAATCCTAATTTTTTTGCCAACTTCTGTGACAAGTTTTTGATTTTGATAAAATCCATCTTCCGCCTGTTGATTTTTAAGATCTTTCAACTCACATTCTAATTTAGCCTTGTCAAAGACACTCCTTTATAAACGAAAAATCCTCTTTTAAACCATTGATTTTCTCTTTAACTACATCTAAAATCATAAAATCACCTCGAATTAAAATATATCATAACCAACAAAATAAATCAAGCAAAATAAAAAGAGTGAAAAATTCACCCTTTTATGTAAACTAATCAAACGATTAGTATTTATTGTACAACTGTTGCTGTTGGATAAAGTGGAAGGTCGCCAATACCAGGGCAAACAGAAGGAGATGACGCTGCTTGACATGGTGGAACAACAGGATAACCATATGATGGTAATAAAATATCCACAACAGAAGTCACTTTTAATAAAATTTGAATACAACCAGTCACAGTAAATGTGCTATCACCAGAGAATGTGCCAATTTGGCTAGAGAAAAGTGCATTAGCAGTGATATTTACAGGGCTAAGAGATGGTTGAGGTACAAACAACATAACATCTTTACGAACAGTCACAGTAGAAGTGCCACTTCCAAGTACGCCATTAGCATCACGATAAGTTACTACAACTGGAATAGTAATTGTTGCACTAACATTAGCATAATTAGGTGCTTGATCTATACGATCAATTGTAATATCTGTGATAGTTGCAGGTTGAGTTGTTGAACTTTGAGCCGAAACAAAAGTCAAAGGGAGAGCAGGGCCAGCAGGATTAAAATCAGTAACCTGCAAAACAATACCTGTTTCAGTTGTTTGACAAACGCAGGCATCAAAAACCTTAGTTGTTTCAATCATAACCTTTTCGCAAATTCCGCTAAGCGGATTGCCTGAAATAGGACCCGGTCTGTTCGGGTTTGTGTTATTAATATAAAATGACATTAAAAACCTCCATTATTAGCAAATTTGAGTTTTGGGCGTCAATATATTTCCGCCAGCATAAGTTTGCTACAATCTAAAATATGCAAGAACTATATAAATGTGTGATAACGCAAATAAAAAAGTCTGCTAGTGATTAATTTGTCACAAAACAGACTTTTATTTTATTTAATTTAAAAGGTTATGAATATATAACTATTATTCCAAACTTACTAGGTAATAGTACACAGGTTGACCACCATAAGCAACTGTAATTTCACAATCAGGATACTTGCTTGCAAGTTTTTCTTGAAGCGAATTTGCATCTGCTTCACGAATGTCTTCTCCATAGAAAAGTGTCACATTCATAACTTCTTCTGTTATCAATTTTTCTATCAAAGAAATTGTTGTATCTCCAACCAATTTGTCTTTAGCCAAAATCGCTTTATCATCAAGACCGATAATGTCACCCACTGCAAGGTCAAAACCATCCACATGAGTATCACGAACGGCATAGGTTACAGAGCCAGACTTAACAGATTTGATTGCCTCAGTCATAGCCTCTTGATTTTCTTGAACTGAGCCATCTGGATTGAAAGCGATAGAAGCAGAAATACCTTCTGGAACGCTTCTAGTAGGAATAATAATAAGATTTTTATTAGTCAAATCGTTTGCTTGTTCGGCAGCAAGCACAATATTTTTATTGTTAGGGAAAACAAAAACATTTCTAGCAGGCACTTTATCTGCGGCAGCGGCTATATCTGCGGCAGAAGGATTCATAGTTTGTCCTCCAACTATAACTTCGTCAACACTCAAATCTTTGAATATTGCAGCAAGACCGTCACCTGCAGCAACTGCAACCATACCGATTTCCTTAGTTTCTTCTGTTGCACTAGCACGCTTTTTGAGTTCTCGATTTTGTTCTCTCATATTTTCAATCTTAATATTATAGATTTCGCCAAGTTCAAGCGCATAACCTATTGCTTTATTTGGTTCGTTAGAGTGAACATGAACTTTAACAAGATTAAGGTCACCTATACAAATTACACTATCGCCAAGAGCCATAAGTTTTTCGCGAAGTTTATCTATATCTGCCTCGGTTGTCTTTTTGTTCATATGAATAATCATATATTCAGTGCAATAACCAAATTGAATATCTCCAAGATT
>CAMUNJ010000083.1 GCA_947090235.1 uncultured Bacillota bacterium | reverse complement strand
GTAACGTTTTTTGATGTGTGCAGAGAAAGGGTGGTTGGTGAAAACCCTAAACTAAAATTTATATGAAACCACTTGAGCGATGAAAAAGTTTTAATAAAATGAGAGGTTGGAATTCCAACAATTAAGGTGGAACCGCGGTTTTGATTTAATCGTCCTTAAAGCGTTTTTATGCTTTAAGGATTTTATTTTTGATTTTTTTAAACTTAAAGCAAAAGATTGGTTTTACTTTCTCGTTAGAGAAAATAAAAGTAAAAGTTTCTTTTGTTTCTTTTCTTTAAAAGAAAAGAAAGAGAAAAAAGGAGAGGAATTATGAAAAAAGAATTGGATGAATCACTTCAAAGAGCAAGACATAGTATGGCACATGTTTTGGCAAAAGCACTTATGGAATTATATCCACAAACAAAACTTACAATAGGGCCTGCTATAGACGATGGTTTTTATTATGATATAGACCTTGACGAACAACTTACTCCAGACCACTTTGACGCCATTGAAAAGAAAATGAAGGAAATTTTAAATAAAGGCGAATCTTTTGAACGAAAAGAAGTTAGTAAACAAGAAGCACTAGACTTGTTTAAAGATAATGTTTATAAAACTGAGATTATCAATGAACTTCCAGAAGATGCAACAATTTCTTTGTATTATACAGGGGATAACTTTTTTGACCTTTGTCGTGGGCCTCATGTTGAAAGTACTAGAAATCTTCAAAATTTTGGATTTAAAATTCATAGTGTAAACGGAGCATATTGGAGAGGTGATGAAAAGAACAAGATGCTTCAACGCGTGTATGTATGGGCATTTAAGACAAAGAAAGACCTTGCTGATCATATAAATATGCTTGAAGAGGCAAAGAAAAGAGATAATCGTAAACTTGGCAAAGAATTGGGATTATTTATGCTTTCTCCAGAAGGCCCAGGATTTCCTTTTTATCTTCCAAATGGAATGATAGTTAGAAATCAACTGATTGACTATTGGCATAAAATACACGAAAAGGCAGGATATAAAGAAGCTATGACTCCAATAATGCTTTCTCGTCATTTGTGGGAAACTTCTGGTCATTGGGATCACTATAAGGCAAATATGTACACAACTAAAATTGATGATGTTGACTTTGCTATTAAACCAATGAACTGCCCAGGTGGAATTTTAGTTTACAAAAATTCACCTCATTCTTATAGAGATTTGCCTTTAAGAATAGGTGAATTAGGTCTAGTTCATCGTCATGAAAAGTCTGGCGAACTGGGTGGACTTATGAGAGTTCGTTGTTTTACTCAAGATGATGCACATATCTTTATGACTCCAACTCAAATAAAAGACGAAATTAAAAGTGTAGTAGCTCTTATTGATAGTGTTTATAAAGTTTTCAACTTCACATATCATGTAGAACTCTCAACTCGTCCAGAAAACAGTATGGGCAGTGACGAGGATTGGAATATGGCCACAGATGCTCTTCGTGGAGCATTGGATGAACTTGGTTTAGATTATGTTGTTAATGAAGGTGATGGTGCTTTCTATGGGCCTAAAATTGATTTCCATTTAAATGATGCAATTGGTAGAACTTGGCAATGTGGAACTATTCAACTTGACTTCCAACTTCCACAACGCTTTGAACTTGAATATACTGGTGAGGATGGAGAAAAACATAGGCCAATCATGATTCATCGTGTTATATATGGATCAATAGATAGATTTATGGGTATTTTGATTGAACATTTTGCTGGTGCATTTCCACTTTGGCTTGCACCTGAACAAGTTAGAGTTTTAACTTTGGCAGATAGAAATAATGAATATGCTCTTTCTATTCAAAAGACTTTGAGAGAAAAGGGTATTCGCACAGAAGTAGACCTTAGAAATGAAAAAATTGGTTTTAAAATTCGTGAAGCTCTTTCAATGAAAGTGCCTTATCTTATTATTGTTGGTGACGGAGAAGAAAGTACAAACACAATTTCTATTCGTGGCAGAGGTAACGAGAATAAAACAGGGCTAAATTTAGCAGAATTTGTCGAAAGACTTGAAGAAGAAATAAAAACCAAAAAAATTTAATTGTTTTTGTTTGGTTAATATCATAAATATATGTTAATATTAGGAGGTATAAAAGTGAGCGGTTGGATTATGTTGCCTGCAATTATCATCATTGCCTTTCTGTTCATTTTTATAGGCAAGAAGTAAAATTTATTAAAAAGGTTAGGAGGTATAAATTATGACTCAATTACTTGCTATTGACGCAACACAAATTGTTTTAATCGTATTTATTGCTTTGCTTGTAATTGCTTATCCAATCTTGATAAGTTCAAGAAACAAAAAAGAAAATCAAAAATTACAGGAACAAACAAATTCTCTCAAAAGAGGAGATAATGTTTTAACTACAAGTGGTGTTTATGGAAAGGTTGTAGATCTTCATCTTGAAGGTGATAAAAAAATTGTAACAATCGAAACAGGAACAGGCAATCACAAAAGTTATATGGCAGTAGATGCATATGCAATCTATACTATATTGCGTGACGAAGAGAAAAAGCCAGAACAATCAAAGGTTGAAAGTAAAAAAGAGGAAAAGGCTGAAGGAAAGACAGATAAAAATTCTCAAAAAACTTTGGATGTGAAAGATTCTCAAGAATTGAACAAAAATCCAAATGTTACAGCAGAAGAGGTTAAGCCTGAAATAGTTGCTGAGGCAATAACCGAAGATTCTTCAATAAAAGATATAGAATCTCAAATATCTGGCAAAAGAAAGAAGAAATAAAACAATGCATAAATTATAAAAGAAAGGGTGGCAATGCCACTTTTTTGTTTTACTTTTGTTCTTAAATTTAACATATGCTCATAAATTAAAGTATAAATTTAATTTAAGGAGTCAATCATGAAGTTAAGTGCTAAACTAAAACTCAAAAAAAGTAATACAAAAGAGATTAAAGGAAAAAATAATATTGGAGTAAACCTTATTAAAGGAACTTTGATAGCATTATCCTTTTCTTTGATAGGCATACTTATTTTTGCTTTTATTTTAAAATTTACTAATATTTCTGAGGGGGTTATCACTCCTATAAATCAAGTTATAAAGGGTGTTAGTATATTTTTGGGTGTATTTTTAGCATTAAAAAAACAAAGGGAAATGGGATTAGTTAGCGGGCTTTTGATTGGACTTTTATACACAATTTTTGCTTTTTTAGTTTTTTCTATTTTGAGTGGGCATTTTGCTTTTGATATGACTTTAGTTCATGATTTGATTTTTGGAACTATAATTGGTGGAATTTGTGGCATAATTTCGGTTAATCTCAAAAAAAGTTCTGTTTAAATCTAAAAAATAATTGACACTTTCCCTTTAATAAACTATAATAGACAAGAAAGTAATGTTAAAAATCTGCTTTTTTAGCAGTTTTGAATTTTAACCTTCATCTATTAGATACTTAAAGGGGATTTTTTAATGAGTAAAAAAAGAGCAAGAATTAGATTTGTTTGGCTAGCAATCGTTGTTGTGATTGGTCTTTTATTAGCGGTTTGTCCTTTCAATATTCCTTTCACTGACTCTATTTATAATAGTTTTGCTGGAAATATCTCTCTTGGACTTGATTTGTCTGGTGGTGTTGCAGTCGTTTATGATTGTACTCCTGCTAAAAACTCAAATAATAGTGATATTTCTAAAGCAATTGATGCAACTTGCGAGCGTCTTGAACAAGTTTTATATAGCGAGGGCTATAGTGAAGCAACTGTTAGAAAACAGGGTGGAAATCGAATTAGAATTGAAGTTCCTAATATAACGGATTCTAGCGAAGTTTTTTCTTTCCTTGAAGACCCTAAAACTTTGTATATGACTTTGGAAGAATGCACTGATCCATCAAATCCTCCAGAGGTTTTTGTAGATGGTTTTGATATCGATAGTGTTAATGTTTCTATGCAATAAAATAAATATGGTGTTTCTGTTAAATTT
>CAMUNJ010000082.1 GCA_947090235.1 uncultured Bacillota bacterium | reverse complement strand
ATATTTTGCGCTAATGTAATATTTTTAAAAACATCAAGAAAAAGTTTGGATATGTTGTTATATCCAGCAACAGAATAAAATTTTTGCATAAAATTACTTAATTCCAATCGCTACCTCCTTTATGGCGTGTTATGTCCCGTTTTGGCTCGTTTTGTCCTATTCTTGAAATCTTTATTTTGATAAGATTCAAGTGTAAAGATAAACCGAGCTTTTATTTTAAGAAAATATATAACATTTCTTCAAAAAAGTCAAGTTTTTCTTCACGAAGTTAAAGAAAAGGAGGTGCAATTATGCAAGAAGTAAGAAATAGTGCGAACAAACTTGTCTGCCAGATAGATAAGTTAAGCAAAACTGTTGAAATTGTCTTAAAAGGCTGTAGAACAACAATCCGCTTTTTAGACAATGGACAAGTTCAGATTGTTAACGCAAGTAATATAGCGTAATGCCTTAAACAATTAAATATAAATCCGCAGACCGCAAGACGGCAAGGAAAGCAAATCTCAATCGCTTTTCTGCCGTCTTTTTGTTTGTGGAAGAACTGGCTCTGCGGATTTCAAAAAAATTCAAGGAGTCAAATATGAAAAAAATTATTTACAAATTTAATGATGGTACAAGTAACGCCGTAGAAGTTACAGATGAATTCTATTCATTATATATGGAAATGGAAAAAGAAAATAAAAACTCAGATAGACGAGAAACTCGCAGGCATGTATCTTTCGACTATTTAAGCGAGAACGGAATTGAGCTTGCGGACAAGCAGTCAGACGATGATGAAAACGAAGAAGTTAGAGAAGCAATATTACAACTATCATCTGAACAACAAGAGCTTATAAGAAAGATATTTTACGAGGGCTTAACTGCTAGTGAGATTGCAAAAGCTGAAGGGGTTGATAAGAGTGCAATTAGCAAGAGATTAGCAAGAATTTATGAAAAATTAAAAAAAGTTTGCAAAAGACCGTCAACTTTTGACCTTTCTCGTGGCTATAAGTGTAGGCACAACAAACCTAACACTTACAAGGAGGAACAATAATGGACGAAGTTTATCAAAAAGTTGCGTATATCGGCTTACGCAATGACGATGGAACTTATCTTATCAATGTTCCTCTATATGTAAAGCTTAGCGAGGTAAATAAAAGCGGTATATCTGAGCAACAAGAAGAACTCATACACAAAATTTCAGACATTATGATGAAAAGGTATGAGAAACAAGTCGGTGGATATATCGCAAATCTAAAGAAAGGAGTCAAAGACAATGCGAATGTATCGTGTGGAATGTAATTTTGGAAGCAAATATTTTGAAACAGCTACAAAGGGCTTTGCTTATTTTAAGAAAAAGAAAGCAAAACACTTGGATGTTGAAATATGGCTTGTGAATTATTCTTATTCACAAAAAACAAATACTTATTCCGCTACCCAAGAATTGTTGGACTATTCTTCTACAAATCTACCTAAGCAATAAGTTAGTACCTAAATTTTGATAGTGCAAATATAAATTCGATTTCTCAACTGTAACAGGGCCCTTTCAGTTGATATCGCCAAGAACACAATGTTTTAAAAAAGTCGCTGTCAAAAATATGCCTACAAACAACTTAATAGCCTTGCATAAAGGCAAAACAAAATCTAAACAGGAGGATTATAATGGCAAATTATAATACAGAAAGGCGTTGGCAAGTGCCTAACAAAAGAGCCAAAAACTATGCTGATGAAAGAAAAGCAAAAGTGCATCAGCGTGGACAAAAGGAAGGTAAGGAACTGACCGATTATGAGGCAGGTTTGCGTTCTGGTTATCTTCAATGTCAAAGCGATCACGCAGGACTTCACAGATATAAGACAGCAATGGATGCTGGACTATCTAAACAAGAAGCCAAAAAGTTTTCAAGAGAAAAAGGCACAAAACTTAAAGGAGGTAAAAAGTAATGGCTAAGAAAGAAAACAAAATTATGGTAGAAAGGGAAACCTTTGAAAAAAATGAAAAGACATATTTCTCATATTTCATTAAAGGCGTAATTCGTGGTAAGGAAGTCAAGGTTGCAGTTGTTCCACCAGACAAAGGTGGTTACGCAGTGCTTGATATTGTGTTCGGCAATGAAATGTCGGCAGAACTCGTTGCAAATCCATTTGAGATTAAAGACGAAACAACCGGTAGAGTTATCTCTGGTAACAGTTATCTTGTTCGTTCAGTTGACGAAAATGGTGAAATCTACGAGTGTAACATCAAACCTTATCGCAGCTCAGATAAAGCATTGCTTAATATGATTATGAGATAAGGGAAGATGTCCTATGAAGAAATTGATTTTAATAATTCTAATCATTGTTTTAGTAGTGCTGGTCGGAACTTGGCCGTTGTCAATTCTAGGCAAGATTTTTGAATGGATTGGCTATGCCTTTAAGTGGCTTGCTAAAATACTCAATTTCTTCGGCTGGAACGGACTGATATAACAAAAAAAGCACTACTTAAACGGACAAGTTTATTTAGTGCTTTTTCTTTTTTCAAAATTCTAAAAAGGAGGACTCTATGAGTAACACATTAAAAGTTATAGGCAACTGTTGTTTGGTGTTTCTTGCTATTTTAGGAGTTTGCGTATCTATTGCTCTTGGGTATTATCACTTCTTTGTAAAAGATATAACCATTGGTGTGAACTATGTTGATAATCAAGTTGGACTTGATATTAAAGACTTAGTAAACTCTGATGATTTAACTGAAGAAGAAAAAGATGAACTGCAAGATCGATATTTCTTAGAGGTTAACTATTATAGCAATGATAAGAACAATGGAATTATGTTGCAGGAATTGCAAATGAATTACTTTACTGACTGGAACTTGTTATCTACCGGCTATCGTTCTTCTGGTATGCAATATATTGGCGACTATGAAGGCTTGCCACTTGATACTTGGGACGGAAATAGCAAGGTTGGGTTTATGAATCCATTTGGAAATAATGACCGATATTATGGCACAGATGATGCTTCTGTAAGGATAGCAAATAGTTATGTAGATGAGAGTTTTTACTATTATGATTTTACAAATGGAATACACTGGGACGGTGTAACCAACGAAAACGGAAGTATTGCAACTGAACTTAAAAGAACAACTGAATTTATTGTAAAGATTGATGATAGGGCGTTTGCTCTAAACCTTAATAAGTATTTTGATAAAGATGTCGGCGATGTGAGAAACATTTTTGGTATTGGCTGGAAAGTGGGGGAAAAGTATAACCGTTATTACTATACTTTCGGCAGTTTGTTTCAATCTTGTATGAAAGCAGTAAAAACAAATAGTGCTGGTTATGGAGATTATTACATTACTGTTGATTTAAGCTCACTATTTTCTATCAAAGAATATGACTATGAAACTAAAAAATTCAAGACTGACAATGTAACCGATATTATCAAAAACTATGCTGTTCTTAAATTTCATTATGATGAGAACGGTGCAAGAAACAATACTCAATCTTTGTTCAAACTCATTGAAAATAGCCACAAATACGACATTGTGGAAGATAAAGTTGACACAAGTTATTGGCAAGAAAGAATGACCTATAACCTAAACGAAAAGGCAAAGTTTAACGGAAAAGATATTTTTGAATATCGTTACAGCGAAGTGTATGATGGGTATTTTGTTTCTTTGAATATGGATGTAAAAGAACTGTTTGCAAAGATGCCAAGAGCAAAAGTAAATCTTATTTTTGACCTTGACTCTGATTATTTGAAAAACAAAAATATCAACATTGTAGGTTTAGATTATAACGCTTTTGAAGATTTTGAAGTTGATTCTCTTACTTTCAAAGGAGGAAATCAAACAATTCATATTATGGAAAAAGCATTGTATAACTCTAACTTGCAAACATTAAAATACACTTCCGGGCTGATTTTTGATATTGCTAACGAAGCAATAAATAACGAATATGTGGAGGTGCAACTATGAAATGGTATTGGTATA
>CAMUNJ010000081.1 GCA_947090235.1 uncultured Bacillota bacterium | reverse complement strand
TTCAAGAGAACAAATATATAAGCAAAATTCATCTTTATACCCAAATAATTACGGAAATACGATCGATGAAAGTATTTATGACAATATCATTGAAGTTAATAGCATAAAGGCATATATAGCAACAAATTATGTTTTCAAACAACAAGACACAAACGAAAGCTATAAACTTTATTGTGCTTATCAAAATGGAAGTGATGATGTATGGCAAGAGTTGCAATACAATCTTGCTTTCAAAGAACAAGTGACAACCTATGGACTATACAAGATTAAAGAAGTTGATTATGTAGGTCACGAAACCACTTATTATGTTTTCTTGGATAACCAAACGCCACTTGTGGACTTTGAAGCCAAAGTTTATGGATCAAACAAAACAATTTCTCAAACTATATCTCAAAATGATATTCCAAAGAACGGAGAACTAATTTTCTACTATGAGGACTTTACAATTACCGGTATTGTTGAAGATGATAATTGGTGGACTATTGAAATTAAACTCCCAACAGGAATAATCAACAGATATACAAAGTTTGATGAAATCCCAAGTTTTTCAACGCTTGGATCTGGCGAATTTACGATAACTGTTGCAGACAGAACAAACGAGGCCTTTAAGTTTACGGTCTGCATACTTGGTGCAGCGCCAGAAGTTAAGTTTAATAGTATAAATGCCAACACCCAATTATCCGTGAAAATTGAAAATAAAGACGCGTCAAACATTTTAAGAGACCTTAAAATTTATAGAAATGGCGTTTGTTTAAATTCGGACACTGGCTATTATGAATATCAAACTGAAGATTGTGAGCCTATTTTTATTAGCAAAGATAAACTTTCATATATCTTCAATCGTGGCGGTATTTATGTAGTTGAAATCACAGATAACTTTGGAAGAACACTCTCTTATGAATATAAGTTTGAAAAAGACTTGCCCACAGGCATTTTGTCTGGTGTTAGTCACAATGGCAAAACCAAAGGACAAGTCCAATTCTCATACAACAACTCAAAATACTATGTTGTAGTCACAAAAGAAAACGAACTCTATAATGCTGAAAAAAGTGAAAGTGGAAAAACAACCACATTATCTTTCTTTCCGGAAGAAGATAGCGAAATTTCATATTTTATTCAACTTATAGACCTTAATGACAATGAAAACTACAACGAATATAGATTTACGATCAAAACAATTAAACCAATTATAAATCTTTATGGAGTTGAGCCAAATGGCAAAACTGGTGGTAGCGTCTATGCAACTTGGGATACAAGTGAAGAACAATACACCGCTTCTTTCACTCTCAATGGCATTACGCAAGAATATAGAAAAGGTCAAACATTGACCGCCGAAGGCAGCTATGAAATTACGCTGTCTGATGAAATAGGAAATACCAACACGGTTAACTTTATAATAGACAAAACGATTGAATTTTATATAGCAGACGTTAGTGGAAACACATACACAATAGAACAAATCGAATATATCAATTTCGATATACGACTAATTGAAGATGAGCCACTTAGTGCTATCGTCAGGAAAAACAACATCATTATAGATTATGATTTTGGTTTAATGCTTACAGATGAAGGATCGTATAATATCACTCTAAAAGATGAATATGGCAACTCACTTTATTTCTCTTTCACTATTGACAAAACTCCACCGGTTGCAACCCTATATGGTGTAGAAAACTATGGCACAACCAGCAAATCCGCATGGATTGCGTCAATGGAATCTGGCTTAACTTGTTGGGCTGTTAAAGACGGAACTAAAAACGACTATAAGTTAGGCACAGAGTTAACCGCAAGTGGAAATTATGTTGTTGTTGTGGCTGACAGAGCCAAAAATATAACATCGTTTGAATTCACAATTGATAATACCATTTCCTATGATATAAACACTTATCACGGGGGTATTTCAAATGGTGGTGTTAGGATTATTGCTTATGAAAATTTGAAGATTGTTATGTATAAAAATGAGCAACCTTTCGAATACGAATTTGAGCAAATCCTAAACGATGAAGGCGAATATTCTTTTACTATCTTTGATGATTTAGGAAATAAAACGAGCTCATTTTTCACAATCATAACAAAGAATAAAAAGAACTTAAACCACATCTTGCAAGAGGATATTTCTATATCAAGTATTACAAAAAATGATGAGAATTTTGAATTTGAAATCACTGAAAGAAAACTTTATCTTTATGATGAAGGTGTTTACACAGTTAACATTTTAGATGAGAAAACAAACAAAGAATATTCATTTGAAATAACTATCGACACAACCCCACCAACGCTTGAACTTATAAATGTTGAGAATGGCGGAACAACAAAAAAAGTTGTTGTGATGAAAAACATTAGTGAAGAAAATTGCACGCTGTATATCACGGTTGATGGAGTGCCTTTTGAATATAAACTTGGTGATGAAATTGAAAAGTGTGGCCGCTTTATTGTGACTTTAACTGACGAAGCTGGCAACTCTACAACTTATACATTCGAAAGAGAATATTCACTTAACGGACCAAGCATTGCAGTCATTGTTGGATTATGTTTGCTTGTTATTTTAATCATAATCTTGCTTGTAAAATCAAGACATCATTACTATAAAGATGAACAAACACAAGAAGTTATTGAAGAAACCATTATTGAAGATGATTTCCCAGAAGAACTTGATGAAAACGAAGAAAATGCTCAAAATGATGAGCAGGAATAGGCTAATTTATAGTAAGCAGGATAAAGGACAGACTCAAAATGCAATTTTCACACCCCAAAAACCCCTGTACGTATAGGCTTTTTTAGGTGTTTCAGCTTGAAAGCGAGCAAGATGCAATTTTGTGTCTTTCCTACCAGCTTAAAGCAAACGGGATACCCGTTTCTTTTTTATTGATTTATAGAACAAGGAGTAGAAAAAATGAAATATATTTTTGGAGGATAACTTATGAAATCTATGTTAGCAGCTATTGATTTTAACCCTATTTTAGCACCTGTATTGGAAGTGCTTAACGCAATCCTTTGGCCAGCAATCGGACTTGTTGGATCTATTGGCACAATCTATTGTATTATTCTTGGCGTCAAACTTGCAAAGAGTGATGAAGCCGGATCTCGTGAAAAAGCGAAGAAAGATTTGATTGGAGCAATCATTGGATTTGTTGTTATTTTCGTATTGATTGTTGGGCTTAAAATCGCTATGCCAATCTTGCAAGACTGGGTTGGAACACAAATTACAGCTTAATATTAAAGGAGTAAAAAATGAAGAAAAAAATATTAATTGGAGCCGGAATTGTGCTCGCAATTTTTATAGTTTTGCGGAGCAAGTGGTGGTAGCCACACCGTCTCAAAAGAAAAACTTGACCAAACAATTGACAAGGTTGTTTGTGAAGTTAAAGACGACAACCCAATCGAAATGGACTTTTCAATCCTTTCAAATGACATTGAATTTGATAGCGAGATTTTAAACAGAAATTATACAAAAATTGATGTTAACACGCTATGCAATTTCAAATCACTTGGAGTTGCTTTTAGACTTAAACCGCAAGACAATTCAATCTTGCAAATATCTCTTATGAAAAATGATGAGTGTTTAGCCACCCAAACAATTGAAGCCGAAAGTGGCTTAATTGAAAATGTAAATTTGTTGCTTGACACTTCTGTCGAAGTTAAAACAACAGACAATTTTTATATTTCAATTTCAAATAGCAACAATGCAGAATTTGTATTTGACACAATGATTTTCTTTTTTGATGAGGTGTAAAAAATGGATTGGTTAACAAATTGGATTTTTGAACTATTATACAGTTTACAAAAAACTATTTGTTATATCATCGACTTTGTTAGAGAAATTTTTTATATGTTGGCAGGAATTGAGAATGTGACGATTGACGGTGAGCAGACAGATCTACTTTCTCATTTCCTACTTTCCAACAATGTAAAAACAACTTTCTTTTATATCTTCTTAATCGCAGTTATATTGCTTGTTGTTTTTGTTCTTATTGCAATCATACGAAGTGAATATGCCAATGGTGAAAATAAAAAATCTAAAACTTTAATTTTAGGCAACGCCTTTAAAAGTTTTGCAATCTTCCTTATGGTGCCATTCATTTTAATTGCAGGAATTTC
>CAMUNJ010000080.1 GCA_947090235.1 uncultured Bacillota bacterium | reverse complement strand
TTTTCTTGTAGGTGAAATGACTGACGAAAAAGGTGAGCCAATTGAGGATGTTAAAGGTGTTCAACAACGCGTGTTTGTAAAAACAGATTTGCCACTTCAAATTGGTGACATTTTGAGAAGAAAGATTGAAAAATAGACTAAATTATTTTAATTTTTGATATTGACAATTAAATTCTTTCATGATAAAATACTTTACAAGTAAGGGGAAATTATGAGCGAAGATAAAATAGTTGATTTGCAAAGTTCAACAAGAAAATATCAAGAAAGCAAAAAAATACGAGAAAAAATGTTTGAAGCAGATATGGATTTTATAAATTTTTGCACTTCTCAAAGTCTTAGACATAAAGTTATGGAATTTAATATTATGAAAAAATCTCCATATTTTGTTAAAACGGAAGAAACTGACGACAGACAAAAATTGTTGGTTGAAGGTATCGAAAATTTAATCAAGGAAGAGCCTTTATATTTTGTTGTCTTTGCCGACAATTTAAAAATATATGATGAAGAGTGTTACTTAAGATGTCGAGATTTTGCACTTGATACTTATGGAGGGCAAAAAGCGGATGATGAGTTTGGCGAGAAAATGAGTACTTTATTTTATAGTGAACTTAATGAAAAGCAGACTGCTTGTTTTAATACTTTATTTTCAAAAGACAATCCTGGCAGAGAGGATTTTATCAAAGATATGCAAACCTTTGCACCAGAACGCTTAAGATGGCTAAAGTGTGATGAAGGTGAAAATAGTTAGTAAGAATAGAGTTAATAAACTCTATTTTTTCTTGCTTTTGTTTTGGTTTTGATATATAATTCTTGCATGAGAAGATTTTTTGGTAGATTAGAAAAAGATAAAATTATTGTTGAAGGTGAAGAACTCAAACACCTTTCTTCTGTTATTCGTCTTAAAGAGGGTGACAAGTTTATTTGTGTAATTGGAGACGAGTTTGATTATATTTGTCAAATTGAAACTATTGACAAAAAGCGAGCGGTTGCTCAAATTTTAGAAAAGAGTAAAAACAAATCTAATCCTAAAAAGAATTTAGTGTTGTTTCAATCACTAATCAAGAAAGATAATTTTGAACTTGTTCTTCAAAAGGCTGTTGAACTTGGCATGAGCGAGGTTGTTCCTTTTATTAGTGAAAATTGTGTTAACAAAAGCGGGATTAATCTTGAAAGACTTAACACGCTTATTTCTTCTGCCTGTAAGCAATGCGAAAGATCGGTTGCTATGTGCTTGAGTCAAGCAGTTAAATTTGTTGAAATGCTAAAAGAATTAAAAAACTTTGACGCGGTTATCTTTGCAAATGAAATTGACGGTAAGGAATATGATTTTTCTTCTCTTTGCAAGGTTGATAATATTGCTTTTGTTGTAGGCTGTGAGGGAGGCTTTACTGAAAAAGAGAAAAATAAACTTTTGTCGTTAGAGAATGTTAAATCGGTTTCTTTAGGCTCTCGAATTTTAAGGGCGGAAACAGCGAGTATTGTTCTTATGGGATTAGGCTCACTTTTGAGTGATAATTGATTTGCTAAAAGAAAAAGTCGAGGCACATTTGGTGCCCTTTTGCTTCTTTTCTTTAAAAGAAAAGAAAGAGAAAAGGTGGAAAATGAAAATTTGTGTTATGACCTTGGGATGTAAGGTAAATAAATATGAAAGTGACGCGTTGGTCAAAAGGCTTGAAGAAAAAGGATATCAAACAACTGATAATCTTGAACAAGCCGATATTTATGTTATAAATACTTGTGCAGTGACTGCCGAAGCAGAGAAAAAATCTCGCCAAATGATTGCAAGATGCCGAAAATTTAACCCTAATGCACGCGTTTTGATTTGTGGCTGTGCAAGTCAAAAAAATCAAATGCAATTTAAAGAAAAAGGAGTTGAAGTTGTTACAGGCGTGGCTGGCAAAACAAAATTAATAGATATTATTGAGCAAGGAAATGTTGATATAAGCGAACTTCCTTTGCAATATGAAGATGATATGCTTGCTAAACAATCGCGCATTCGTGCATACATAAAAATTCAAGATGGTTGCAATAATTTTTGCTCTTATTGTATAATTCCTTATCTTCGCGGACGCAGTCGTTCAAGAAGTCTTGAAAGTATTATGGCTGAGGCTAGTGCATTAGGTGAAGATATAAAAGAGATTGTTTTGACGGGTATAAATGTGACAGACTATAAAATTGACGGAAAGCCAGGTCTTTTGACTTTGTTACAAAATTTAGATACTTTAGGAAAGAGAATACGCCTCTCATCACTCGAAGAAACCTTGGTGAGTGAAGAGTTTGCAAAAGGATTGAGTGAACTACAAAACTTTTGTCCGCATTTTCACTTGTCGCTTCAAAGTGGTTGTGATAGCGTGCTTAAAAGCATGAATAGAAAATATACTACAAAGGAGTTTTATAACTCAGTACAACTTTTGAGAAAATATTTTCCACTTGCAGCAATAACAACAGATGTTATTGTAGGCTTTCCAGGCGAAAGTGATGAGGAGTTTGAAGCAACGCGTCGCTTTATTGAGAAGGTTGGTTTTGCGTCTTTGCATATCTTTAAATATTCACATCGTGACGGCACAGTTGCGTCAAGAATGACCGATTTACCTGATGGGGTTAAGTCACAGCGAAGTGATATCTTAGAGAGCGTAAAAGCAAAACTTTTTGACGAGTTTATAAAGAAAAACAAGACGGGAAAAGTCCTTATTGAAGAGTTTGATGGCCAGCATTATGTTGGCTACACTGAAAATTATATCAAGTGCTATATTCAAAGCGACAAAGACCTTGTTAACCAAATCGTTGATGTCGAGATTGGCGAAAGATTTAAAGATGGAGTCAAGGCACGTCTTGACAGACCTAAAAAAGTGTGTTAAACTAACCACGAAGGTGAATCATGAAATTAGATCAAGATATTTTTAAGCATGTGTTTGGAAGAGAGTATGATATTAAGGATGAGAAAGATATTCAAGCATTGACAACTCTTCATTACTTTTTGGCAGGAGCAGGCTTCAGAAGAATGCACTATAGAAAAAATAGTCGCGGTAGATATGGTTATGCTCCATCAGAAAAGGGATTGTTGAGCGAGGAGTGTCTTTTAGATTTGTTGTCAAAGCAAGGTGAGGATAAATTTTTTATACCAAAGTTAATCATAAATAATTTAGAGCTTGAAAATAGTATTGTATCTCAATGTGTGAGCATGTATTTGTCATGTATTGAAATTGCTCTTGAAAGCACAAGAGAGATTTTGAAAAAAGATTTTGATGATAGAGATGCACTCATTAATGCAGGAATGTATGATTTTTTAAATTATTATTATCTTAAAAATGCAACAGATAATGAAAAGAGTGCAAGATTTTATAAAGATATGCCAAACGGCGATTACGAAATTAGCAAAACTGTAACTGAACAAATTGAAGTTATTTATGGCTCAATTTGTGAAAGTGAAAGACAATCAAAACAAAATTTAGGTGAAAACCAAGGTTAAATCTTCATTTTTTGTTTGCTAATAAAATAAAATTAATTTGTCAAAAATCCTTGACAAAAGGATGTTTTAAGCGTATAATAGCAAAGAATTAGCAAATAGAAGGTGGTGAGAAGATTGACAACTGTTAAAGTGGGCGAAAACGAAAGTCTTGAAAGCGCACTCAAACGCTTTAAGAGAAAGTGCCAAAAAGACGGCATTATCGGCGATATTAGAAAGAAAGAAGCATATGACAAGCCTAGTGTTGCTAGAAAAAAGAAAAGCGAAGCCGCTAGAAAGAGAGCTAGAAAAAGAGGCTAAGCGTAAACAAATTTAAATTTATAAAAGGAGAAAAATCATGGCAAACATTATTGACCAAATCGAGAAAGAGAACATGAAAGAAACACTCCCTTCATTTAATATCGGCGACACTGTTAAGGTTGGCGTTAAGATTAAGGAAGGCGATAAGGAAAGAATCCAAGCTTTTGAAGGTGTTGTTATCTCAAAGAAAAACGGCGGAATTAGAGAAACTTTTACAGTTAGAAAAGACTCTAACGGCGTTGGCGTTGAAAGAACTTTCCCTATACACTCTCCACTTGTTGCAAATGTGGAAGTTGTTAGAAAGGGTGCTCCTAGAAGAGCAAAACTCTACTATGTTCGTGATCTTACAGGAAAGGCTGCAAAAATCAAGTCTAAAGAAAATTAATATATCTAAAAACGCTTTGTATAAGCGTTTTTTTTGTT
>CAMUNJ010000079.1 GCA_947090235.1 uncultured Bacillota bacterium | reverse complement strand
TGCTCTCACATCAACGGTTTTCAAGACCGCCGCTTTCGACCGCTCAGCCATCTCTGCATAATCTTTATTCAAGACAAGGTTTATTATAATATAAAAAAAGTAATTTTACAAGTATTTTTAACAATATTTTTTAAATTTTTATATAATTTTTGATATTATAGCGTTTTAATAACTTTTATTGTCAAAAATAATTGACAATAAAGTATAAATCATGTATACTTTATAAGTAATTTTAGGGGTGTAGTTCATCGGTAGAATGAGAGTCTCCAAAACTCCAGAGGAGGGTTCGATTCCTTCCACCCCTGCCATTTCAAAACACCTGGGGAAAAGGTGTTTTTTTTTATTATATTTGTCAATATAAAATTTTTATATTTATTTATTATTTTTAAGGTTGATTATAATTTTACTTTAAATTATTTTGCAATTTTATTTCAAAATGATAAAATATATATGGTGAATTATGAAAGTTGAAAAAATTATTGGTGAGTGGTATGATGTGAATTGTTATTGTCTTTCAAACGATAGCAATGAGTGTTTAATAATTGATGCTGGTGCAAAAGTTGAGAAAATGAAGGATTTAGTTGGCAACAAAAAAGTTGTTGGAATTTTGCTTACTCATGGCCATTTTGATCATACACTTTATTTGCAAGATTATATAAAAACTTTTAGTAATAATGTTTATGGAAATGAAAATATAATACTATCTTTGAAAGATACAACTTTAAATCAAGGTGATGGTTGGTATATTGAACACGAATTAGCATTACAAACTTTGAAAGGGGATGGGAAATTAGATATAGGAAATTTTGAGGTGGAATATTTTTCTTGCCCAGGTCATGCACCTTGTTGTGAATGTTATAAAATTTGTGAATTTCTTTTTGGTGGTGATGTACTATTCAATTCAGGAATTGGTAGGATTGACCTTAAGGGGAGCGATAAACAAGAAATGAAAAATTCACTAAAAAAGTTGTCGGATATAGAATTTAATATTTTATATAGTGGTCATGGAGAAGAAAGTACTTACGAAAGACAAAGACGCAACATAGCAGTGTTTTCTAGATTTTTAAATAGATAAAAAAACAGGTTAAACCTGTTTTTATTTTAATCTTAAATCTTCGCCATTTAAACGAATACAAATAGAAGTAGTCTTATCTATTATTCTACTTGAAATGCGTTCGTCATATTGGTCGCGAACATCATTTATATTAAGATTGGATGTGATTATTGTTGATAGACCTCGCATTTTGCGTTCATTTAAAATTAGATAAAGCATATTTACAGATATGCCTTTTTGTTTTATTTCAGTGCCTAGATCATCAATAAAAAGATATTCGCAATCTAGATATTTTTGAAGTGTTTGTTCACGAAGGTCGTTATCAAAACTTGTGAATGCTTTTACAAGATCTTGATTCATTGAAAAGGCTGTGACTAGATTGACAACTTTTGAATTTTCTATCAACGCATTTGCCATACATTTCACGAGATGTGTTTTACCTACTCCTGTGCCACCACTTAGATAAATCAAGGTTTTTGTTGGAGGGTTTTGATTACACCAATTTTGCATAAGAGTATATAATTTTTTCATTTCTTCTTGATTTTGAAATTTTGAAAAGTTTGAATCTTCAAATTTTTCAAGTTTGCCAAACCCACTTTGCTCAATCAAAATGTTTGTTATTTCTTTTTTTAAACAATCACACATCTTGCCATCAATATACCCATTATCTTCGCAATGTTTGCAAGAGTATTGTGGGAATATAGAACTAAAGTTATTATTTTTCAACCATTTATTACATTCTTGTTTTTTTACTTCGACTTGATTTTTAAGACCGCCATTTTTAGCATTTTCGATCATGCAATTAACATAATCTTGGTAGAGGTTTTTAAATTGTTTACTAGAATTTATTGCCTCAATTTTTCTTTTTTCTGCATTAGATTCGGCTTGTAATTTTTTTTGAGATAATATATTTTTTGCTTGTGTTAAAATTTTTTTATTCATTTTGCCTCCTAAATCTCAATCTCGTCTATTGATTGGAAAAGAGCATTAACATCAAGGCCTTCATAACTTCTACCCTTAAAGTTCTCGTTTTTGTTATTCCCTGAGTTTGTAGAGATTGCAAGTGTAGATTTTTCTGCTTCTGCTTTTGTTTTTATGCCTTTTTCATGCCAAGAAGCAAGAACTTTGCCAAGATATAACATAGGCATATTTTTATCTTGAGATAAAACAATTCCATAGTCTAAGAGTTCTTGGCTAATTCCCCAAGTTTCAGTCCAAGTTTTGTAGTTTTCGCGGTCGAGGAAACTTACCTTTCTAGAAAGACCAAGTTTTTCTAGAATAGATTGAATTTGCTTGTCAGTATTCAATACTATCATACAATAATCTGCAAACGCTTGAAGCGAAATTATCCCTTTTTTATAAAATTTGAGTAGGGTGTTATCCATACCTTCGAGAGTTCTTATAGAATTTTTAAAACAATAAGAGGCTATTTCAAGTAAGACTTCCTTTTCAAAGCCAAGATTAAACCATTTTAGAATATAGTTTTCAACTTCGCTATCTAGACTTTCATAATATACGCCAATTGCTTTGTTTATTGCTTTTGCAATCTCATAAAGTTCTTTTTTATTTTTTTTAAATTCTTCAATTTCCATAATTGAAAAAAGTTTAATTTCATAGTAATGAGATAAAAGACTATCTAGTGCATTAAAATTCCCTCTACCTTTTTTCTTGAGATTTTTCGCAAGATAGAGTATAACATCTAGATTAAAACCAAAATCGTTTAGCCATTTATTTACTAAATTACGCTCTTCAATATACGCATTGCGTTTGATTGCAAGGGCAGATAGAATAGCACCAATCTCTTGTCCTTTTTGTTCAAAAGATTGCAATTTTTCTTCCACTTGAGCGGCAGTTGTTATGCCCTCGTTTACCCAATTTTTAGCAACTGTCAAAATATAACTATAACCAACCCCACTTTTTTTTGAGTCAATGCAATATTTCATAATCATAAGTAATGCTTCTTGCTCTACATGGAATCTCTCTAAGAAGTCGTAATATTCACCATATTCAGTTTTGGAAATTTCACGCTTACCAGAAAAAAGTTCTTGTGCTTGACTATTAAAACATTCATATTTTTCAGGTTTGTAAAGTTTTGTGCTATTTACTATATTTTTTAGTGGAATATATCTTATCTCGATAGGGTAGGTTTTTAAAACTTGAACTAAGCCTTGTTCTTCCCAATATTCAAAAGCCTTTTCCACATCTTCTTGGCTCATATTCAGCCTTTTTGCAAAGTTTTCAAGAGTGTTATCAAAGTTGAATGCCCCTTTGCACATATACAATCCAAAAAGATACACCTTGACAAAATCGCTTGGTGCAAAAGGGAGATAGTCATTTATAAAAATATTGTCCACTTCGGTTTGCGAAGAAGCAACATATTCGGTTGAATACTTACAAAAACTCATAAAAACCTCAATTTGATTTTATTGTAGCACAAAAGAAAAATAATTACAAGAATTTTTACTTTAGTTATTTTTTTTATAGTTAAAGAATAAACATATTTCATGAAAAAGATTGCTATTTTAGGTGTTTTTATTTTTATTCTTCCTTTACTTTTTGTAGGCTGTGGCAAACAGCAAGAGGAATTGACTAGTTATAATTTGAAATGTAGTTATAATGACCAATCAAAATTTTTATCTTGCAATCAAGTAGTTGATTATATAAATAAAAGTGATAATCTTTTAGAAGAGGTGCGTTTTCACCTTTATCCAAATGCTTTTAGAGAGGGGGCAAAAGCCAAAGTTGTTAGCACCAGCAACGAAAGCAAGGCTTATCCAAATGGCAAAAGTTATGGGAATATTGAGATAAAAGATGTTTCTTTAAATGAGAGAGTTGTGGGATATGAGGTTGGTGGAGAAGACGAAAATATTTTGATTGTAAAACTTTCAAAAGGAATTTTTCCCGATGAACATATTTTAATAGATATAACATTCGGTTTGCAATTGCCAAATATTAATCATAGATTTGGTTATGGCGATAATACTGTAAATTTTGGGAATTTTTATCCAGTTGCATGCGTTTACGAGAATGGAAAAGGGTTTATTCAAGATTTATACCATTCAAACGGAGATCCTTTTTATAGTGAAGTGGCTAATTATAATGTAGAAATTATTTATCCAGAAAATATGATTCTTGCCAGCAGTGTAGAACAGGGTAAAACTGGATTAGATAAG
>CAMUNJ010000078.1 GCA_947090235.1 uncultured Bacillota bacterium | reverse complement strand
TATATAGGTGTCATAAATGCACCTTACTCCATCAAGGTGTTGCATAATATTGTTATATCTTGCTTTTTGTGGCGATTTCCAACCATTACTTTGTGTTTTACAAGGCAATGCACCAATTAGTTTTATGTAGGGATATTGCTTTTTTAATTCTAAAACAATTTCAGCACAAATCATATCAAAGCCAAGTGCCATACCACACAAGAAAGTATGATAACCATTTTTGATAGCATCTTTAATTTTAATCTTTGCTTGTTTTTTCATTTCATTGCATCTTTCGTCATTTTCATTAAAACCCCAAGGTAGTTTTTGTGGTCTGTGACCTGTAAAACAAGCAATATTTGCGGACATCTCCTTATTGATTTCTTTTAATTGATTTTGTAAATCAAAAAAATTTTCACTCTTCCAAAACATATACAACCTCCTTAGTTATGTTTTTACATAATTAGTATAACATAAAACTTTTAAAAATGTTATGTTTTTACATAATTATTTTAAAAAATACTTATGTTAAAATATACCTAGATAAAAACATAAGTGGAGGTAATTATGAAAGTATCACAAGCAGTTGCTGAAAGGATTAGACAAATATTAGCAGAAAAGAATATGACGCAATATAGGTTAGAAATGAACTCTGGTTTATCAAAAGGGACTTTGACTTCTTTAATGTATGCTAGATATAAGGGAGTAAATTTGACAACCCTAATTACTGTTATTCGCACATTAGGTGTGTCAGTTGACGAATTTTTTAAAAGTCCTTTATTCAACGAAGAAAATTTAGATATAGATTAGAAATTACCACCACTAAAAAGGTGGGTGTCTTATGAATATAAGTAAATGTGTTTCAACTCGATTAAGAGAAATTTTGTATGAGCGTAATTTGTCTATTGGTGATTTGCAAGATTTGACAGGACAAAACAAAGGCACTCTAACTTCTTTGTTATACAATAAATATAACAGCGTTAATCTCAAAACTGTTTTTATAATATTGCAGACATTAGATATAACTGTGTTAGAGTTTTTTGATAGCATACTTTTTGCTGATTTAAACAAAATAAATTTAGATTAAAAAAAGCCCACATTAAATGTAGACTTTTAAAGTTCGACTTAGTTTTATACTGCTGTACCAGTTGAAATATTCAAACAAAAAATCAATCATTTAAACGATTGATTTTTTTAACTATAAAATATAACCTTTAATTTTACTGTTTCACCTTTTTGTCTCAATTCACTAAAAAAATTTTCTATTATAAATGATTCACCATTGATATTATATAATTCTTCTCCCTTCAATTGGCTTATAAATTTTTTCATAACCGCCAAATTGCTATCTTTCATTTTTATTAATCTGTTTGTTATATCTTCTTCATTAAGTTCTATTCTCACACTAGAATAAGCAGGCAAAACCAAACTTCCCCAAACCATATTTCTATCAATATATTTCAAATATTGGTCATAACAATGAAAAATCGAAACTTTATCTTCTATCAAACTTGCTACAAACATTTCTTGTTTCCCTTGATAAGTTTCTGCATAACAAATGTACAATTTGATTTTTTCTAATTTACAACCCATAAAACAAAATAAAGAAATTCCTAATAAAAATATTAATAGGAATTTTTTAGAAATCGCTTTCATAACATCTCCAACTATGATAGTATACTCTCCAAAAACTGCCATAGTCAAATTAAAAACTATAAAAATTTTCGTCAAAATTAGACATTATTTTTAAAGTTTTAAAGAGATTTTAAATTTTAACCCTTCTTCTTCACAATATTCATCAATCTGGTCAAATAATTTATCAAAAATACTAGACCTGTTTTCTTTATAAATCTCATAATAAAGACCATAAAGATCTTTGTGTGTAGACCAAATGTAATTTAATATAGTAGGTTTAAATTCATTTCTTAAAGTTAAACTTTCAAAAAAATATTCGTCTGCAAAATTTCGTGTTTGTTCAATCAAAGCCTTCCAATCAGTAATTTCTGGAAATACAGGGGCAACATTAACACAAGTTTTTATTCCATTTTCATGCAATTTTTTCAAAGCCTGCAACCTTTCTTTAACAGTATAAGATTCTTCCAATTCTCCAGCAATCTTTTCATCTAAAGTGCAAAATGAAATAGAAACTTTAACATCTTTCAACTTTTTTAATATTTCAATATCTCTTGTAATAAGTCCAGATTTTGTATTTATAACAATACTACAATCTATTCCAATAAGTTTTTTCAAAATATCTTGTGTCACTTTATGTTTTTTTTCATAATAATTGTAAGGCTCTGTTACAGAAGATATTAATATCCTCTTGCCCGCCAATTTGTTTGCATCAAAATTTCCTTTCCAGATTTTCACATCAACAAAATCACCCCTGCTCACTATGGCGAGAAAATCGCCTCATAAAAGAAGCATAACAAAATTTACATGGATTTGGACAACCTGTATAAGGATTGATAACAAAATCAAATTCTTCTTGCTTAGAAGGCTGGATAATACTTGAAACTTCCTGACTTTTAACCACGATGTTTTCATAACTTTTCATATAAATTCTCCTAATATAATTGTACATGGTGATAAGATAATAGTCAAGATTTTTACGCAAATTTTGAGTAATATTTTTGCAGTTTTGCGTATTTTCATCATATAAAATAAATTTGGGTATTTACATTTAAAAATTTATATGGTATAATAGATTAAATTTAAGGAGAATAATATGTCTATAGAATTAGAAGTATTTTCAAGACCGCCTAGTGCAGAATCACATCATATATATTCGCAAAGATTTCAAGCATTTAGTGGTGCTTTAAGATCAACCACTGCATTAAATGCAGGAGTTCGTACAAGTTTATCTTTTAGAATAGGTAAAACATTTACAGGTGCAAATTATCTTTTAAGAACAGGTGAAATAAAAGAATTAGATGGGCCTATGATGCATCTTGCTTTAGATTCAAGCAGAAGAAGTGTATGTTGTCCTTGTTATCCGGGTGCAGGTGCAAGATTAGAATTCAATTTGCTCTATGACCCAAATTCCACTATCATGTCAAAGATGATTCCTTTAACACAAACTGCTTTGGTAGCCGATCACAACAAAGAATTGAAAGCGGAAAAAATGAAACAAGAACTAGAAGAAAGAAAAAACGAGATTAGCAAACTTGAGAAAAAGATAAGAGATCTAACTAAACAAATTTATGAGGCATTGGATATCCCACACCCAACTAAAGAAGATCAATCATATATTCAAAACTTAATTAATGAAAAAATAAATATAACATATAAATTAAAGAAAGAGAAAGTTATTTTAACTCAAAAACAGAAAAAGTTATTAGATTTTGAATTGATTGGCAAAGTAACACATACTCTTCCTATGTTCATGTTTGGCGATAAACCATGTATTTGGCTAAATGAACAAGAAATATTGAAAAAAACTGATAAAACAATGCTTTGTTGGAGTTTGGAAATTGTAGATTGTGCTAAACCAATAGATAGAACAAACTCACATAACAATTATGGAAAAGCAATTGCAACTCAAAATCAATATCATCAATTGTTAAAACAAGGTTGCTCCGAAGAAGAATAGGCAATGGTTGTGCCAGTAAAACTTAGTGAGGAAGATGGATATGAAAAAGCAACACCTATACTGGATAGAAAGGTACAAGAACCAGAAATGTAAAAAGAGGCAGATGCCTCTTTTTTTGTGGATAAATAACCAATTTTTATCGCTTTTAAAATAAATTTCAACTTTTTTTGAAAAAGGGCTTGACAAATCCCCCCCCCGAGTATAATTAAAATGTGGATAAGTTATTATTCAAAAATAAGGAGGAAAATATGGGAAAGATATATAAAGCAAGTAAATACGCAAGAGCGATTGCTGTTGCTGGAGCATTAGCGGGAAATCTTCTTGCACTTGGTGGAGGTTTGGCTAAAATAACTCCTAGCAATAAACGTGTCGATTTAATTGATAATTATAGACAAACACAAATAGAAAGTATTATTGGCGATGATGAGCTTGCACAAATAAAAAGAAATTATTATGCAGATATGCCAGACGATAAAATTTTGCAATATATAAAAAATAATGGCAATGAACGTGAAAAACAGAAACTGGCTGAAATTGAAAAATTGGACCATTCAACAGATATAGTACTTGCTTCTGGTTTAGGAGTACTTGGAGGCAGCATTTTTACTATGATGTCTGCATTTACAATGCTTATAGCTTCTGATGGAAAAGATAACACTCCTAGAAGGGAAACAAAAG
>CAMUNJ010000077.1 GCA_947090235.1 uncultured Bacillota bacterium | reverse complement strand
ATCGGTAGTCTATCATATTAGTTATTCTTTCTCCAAATGTTTTTTAATATTTTTTCAAAGTTTTTTATATTTTTCTTATTTTTTTGGATTTTAGAGTGTTTTTGACCTGTATTTTAACATTTATTAATACAAATCCATAATTTTATTCATATCCATAACATCACTACCAGTCACAATTCCTAAAACTTTTTGATTAACTTCGCCATCTTTAGTAATCAAAATAGCCAAAAGTTTTGGGTTGTTGTGGAATTCATTTAAGGCTTCTTCTACTGTAACATCACCTGCTGCAATCACATAATAATTTGAATTTTGTAAAGCAGAAAGCATATCTTCTATCTTAACACTTTTTAAAAATACATCACTTTTTCCGCCCGCCAATAGAAATTGTCCTAATGAGTCCAAAATTTTCTGTCCATTTGCAACCCCAACCAAAGTATCACCTTTATAAACTGGAATGTTGGAATATTTAGAATTTGCCATTAAAGTGATAACATCATACATGCTTTTATCTGCACTAATAGTTAAAACATCACGATGAGCAACCGAATCTAAAGCCTTAGGAGGAGTTGTTAAAAGTTTTTCTATACGCTCAATATCCTCAACCACACTATCATGAGGTTCTGCAATAACAATATCTTCGTTTGCATTGTGAATAATTGCATTTCTGAGACGCCCATAGTCAATCAAACTATCTTCATTTTTACGAACAATATAATTAAGAACAACAGTTTTTCTAATCATATCTTGAAAGCCCATGCTTCTATGCATACCATATCGAGTTTTTAAAGCATAATCAATATTATTGAAAGCATTAAGAAATCTTCTAGCATTGCTTTCATTTACTTTTTTTTCTGCCATAATTTCTCCTTGAAAAAATAACTATATAAATAGAATATACAAAATTTAAAAAAAAGTAAAACAAAAATCAAAAATAATCAAAAAAAGTGGCTTTTGCCACTTTTTATTGCTGTTCGTCTTCTGTTATATCTTCTAGACTATAATAATCATATGCACTTAATCCATTGATAACCAATTCATTTGAATTATTTGCTTTTTTGCCAACAAAACTTAAGAAGTAATCTAAAAGATTAATATTCTTATTTAGATCACCATTATATTCATAAAATCTATTAAAATACTTAACATAATTCTTACAGAAATTGTTTTTATAATGATCTCCATATTTTTCAACCATTTTTGAAGCCAAATACAAAGTTAAATCCATATCATTATTATTTTTTTTACTTCCGCATTCATATGTTCCATAAAATGAGGATAAAGAAATTTCTGTGTAATATTTCCCCTCTTTTCCATTAACATTTTTTGTGTTATATGCAATTTTAATGCCTTCTTGAAGAGAATTATTACTTAAAACAATAGGATCTTGAAAAGATAATCTTGAACCATTTGCTCTCATCCCCTCAAATTTTTGTTCACAAATTTGAATGGCTTCTTCATCCGTCAATTCATAAATAACTGCTGGCGTTTTCTTTACAGAATTATCTACTACACATATAAAATTTTTGTCCTCAACTTTTTCTTCTTTAATTCCATATAAAATTTCACCAATTGTGCATTCACTTTGTGGATTATTGATAAACTTTTCCACTGTATGGAATGTATTTGAAGGTTTAAGCGATTTATCTTGCTTTAAAGTTGCTTGTTCAAGCTTCTTGTCTTTTTCTAATTCTTGCTCACGCTCAAATTTTTCTATCTCTTCATCGCTAAAAATATCATAAACTTCATACTCATCACTTGGAGTAAGATATTTGTCACCAAAAAGTCGTTTTCCCATTAGTTCTACAATTTTATTAGTATCTTCTTCATCTAAAGTCAAAACCTTGCCGTAAATTCTACTTTTATCGACAGTTTTGACAACTTCAGTACAAACAATAGAATCTGTAAAATTCTTAACATCATATTTATCTGCTTTTACTAAAACATGATATTCTTCGTTTCCCTTTTGTTCCAATTTACTTGTTAGTGGCAAAATTGTGAGTGAAAAATCATTACACGCAACAATAACAACTGGCCTAACTCCTGCAAATTCACCAACTAAAGCAGGATTTAAATTTGCATAATAAACTTCACCTTGCTCGAATTTTCTATTAGGGGTATTAAGTTTATTTGAAATCGGTGCAATAAATTCACCATGTTTAACTGCCTCTAATTTTTTAGTCAAATCTTTAACACCAGTGCCAGTAAGAATACATTTAATGTCATTTTTCACATAGCCATTTTTATTAAACTCTTCCAATAACCTTTGCTTAAAAATTCTAGTTTTTTCTTCAATAAATTCCATAGACTTGTCGTAAAACTTTTTAAATTCTGGTTGAATTTCACACATAATATCTACATAATCTTGATTTATTTCATTAGCATATTTAGCAAGTTCGCCTTCAATATTAACAGTGAATTTATCAAAAATAACTTTTGAATTCCCCCCCCCGTCAACTTCGATTGGTGCAACCTCAACAACTGTGCCTTCTAAGGTTGATGGCAGAGCTCGAGTCATAGACTTGATCCAATATTTTTCTGATTCAGAATTAACTCTGCCAAGAATAATTTTTGTAATATCATCTTCTGTAATTTTTAATGTTCCCATTTTAATCTCCTAACAAAATGATTATAACATAAAAAAAGGTCTTTTTCAAGACCTAATTTTCATTATTTTCATCTATTTTTTCTACAGGATTAACATCTTTTAAATCACCATAATTAAAAGTTGTTATCCCCTCGTATAAAGTTTTTTCAGGATCTACCAATTCTTTGCCAATAATTTGAAATCTTTTTTGTAATTCTTTTTGATATTGCTCGTTTAATTCTGGATGCTTTTCATTAAAATGATAATATAAACTGATATTGTATAGTGTATATATTTGTGGATAAATATCAGGATATTTTTTAAACATTGTTTTTGTTAAATAAAACAAGGCAGACACATCGCTTCTTATACTTTTTTCATTTTTAATAAATGTCTTAACATTAAAAGGCAGAAAAATCATTTCAGTTTTAGGAGCATTTTGCGAATTGGAATCTTGATTAAAAACTAATTTATATCCTAAATTAAAATTCCCCTTTTTATAAACAACAGGATTTTCTAAAACATAGTCTTTGTCTTTCAATAACCCGTTTAATCTTTTTTTTGCAATTCTTTGCAATACTTTATCTGACAATTCAAACTCAGGAATATCTCTATAATTTGTAAAACCAAAATTCTTTATCAAAATATTTTGCAACTTCGCATCAGTCATGTAAATGCAAGGAACATAGTGCCTTATACTTTCGATAAGAGATTTGCTATATCTTATATTATAATAAACAATGTCATATTCTCCTTTTAAAAATGCTGCATTTTCAGGAACTGATTGTAATATTTCCTCCATCGTTAATTTTTCTTCCATTTATTTCTCCTAATAGTGCCATTTTAACATAAAAAAAGGTCTTTTTCAAGACCTAATTTAAAAAATCGACATTTTTCCTTTTAACTTTTCATCATTTATTTACAACAACAGCAACAGATAATGCCACAGTTGCCCCTACAATTGGATTATTGCCCATGCCAATAAAGCCCATCATTGCAACATGTGCTGGAACTGATGAAGAGCCTGCAAATTGAGCATCCGAGTGCATTCTTCCCATAGTATCAGTCAATCCATAACTTGCTGGGCCTGCAGCCATATTGTCTGGGTGCAAAGTTCTTCCTGTTCCGCCACCTGACGCAACTGAAAAATATTGTTTGCCGTTCTCAACGCACCACTTTTTGTAAGTTCCCGCAACTGGATGTTGGAAACGCACAGGATTTGTAGAATTGCCAGTTATTGAAACATCAACCTTTTCAAGTTGCATAATAGCAACACCTTCTGGCACATCATAGGCCCCATAACACTTAACTTTTGCTTTGTCACCCTTTGAGAAAGGAACTTTTTTAATAACCTTCAACTTGCCAGTCTTATGGTCAAACTCAGTTTGTACAAAAGTGAAACCATTAATTCTTGAAATAATGTAAGCTGCGTCCTTGCCAAGACCATTCAAGATAACATTTAAAGGTGTTTTTCTAACCTTGTTTGCAGTGCGGGCAATTCCAATTGCTCCCTCCGCTGCCGCAAAACTTTCATGACCTGCGAGGAATGCAAAAGATTTTGTCTTTTCGTCCAAAAGCATTGCACCAAGTCTGCCATGACCCAAACCGATTTGACGGTCATCTGCAACAGAGCCCTTTTCACAGAACGCTTGTAATCCCTCACCTATTTTAAGTGATGCATCGCTAGCCGTTTTAACTTTTGCTTTAATAGCAATTGCACAGCCAAGTTCATAAGCCTTAACTGCACTATCAAAACAAATAGGTTGAATACCTTTAACAATCTCTTCAACATTTATTCCGTTTTTAGAACAAATCTCTTTGGCGTCGTCAAGTGACTTTATCCCATACTTTTTTA